>JBBIKX010000006.1:23270-29898 GCA_037445205.1 Candidatus Wildermuthbacteria bacterium | reverse complement strand
AAACATTTTAAAATTTAGACAAAATCGGGACAAGTTTTTCTTCGGCGGCAAATTCTTTTTTGCTATATAACTATATCTAAAATTCCCTTTTCAAGCATTGCTAGGCTAAAAAGATAATCATTGTGATGAAAAGTTTCGCGGAGTGGCTTTGTTGTTATTTTCCAGCCAAGTCCGTCAGTAATCCAAATGAATTTATACTTTCCGTCTAAAACATCAAATAAGTTTCTATATTCTCCTGCGGTTGATTTTAGTTTCGATCCACCTCCTCCGTAAAAATTTGTTTCAAAAATAAAAAGCTCTTTTCCATTATCTATAACAAAATCATACCTTCTTGAAGATTTATCAACTGGCACATCATAACCATATTCTTGTTTAATTTTTTCTGAGTTTGCTTCTTTTAAATATCTAAATTTCTTTTTATTACACAAATCAACAATGAAAGCCTCGACAATATCTTCCATAGCATGACCTCCGCGATTTTTTCTTCCGTTGCTGTCTAACCCCGCCTCAACTCCGATCATGTAATCAACTAAATTTTTAATCTTTTTATTTATGATTAAATTTTTTAGGCCAGTTTCTTTTACAAAAATTAGATATTTTGCAATATCCTCATCTGATAATTTTTCTTTTGTGAAATCATAATCTTCGTAGACTAACTTTTTATTTTTGTAATCTACTAAAATTTTAAAATTCTTTTTATTTGAGCCATCTCTAACAACCAAAGCAGGAATAACTTTGACTAAACTTGGATTTTCTTTGAGTAAAAATTTAAACTCTTTATCAAAATCATCCTTACCAATAAGATAATTTAGATTATTTAAAGCCAATTCAATTTGTTTTGTATTGCGTAAAACCTTTTCCCAATTTATAAAATAAGACCAAAGCATATTGCTTGGTTTTAAATTGGCAATTAAAAAATCAAAAACTTCATCTTCGGTTTTGCATTTTAGATTTCCGTTATAGAAAGATAAATTTTTCATACTATTTTTTAGAAAGTTTATTTTTTAAATTCTTGTCCAGTTCTTCAAATCTTTTGATTGATAAATCAAGATATTTAGGATCGGTATCAACCCCGATAAAGTGTCGTCCCAAAAGGTACGCGGCTATTCCGGTGGTTGAGCTTCCAGTAAATGGATCAACAATCAAATCGCCCTTATTTGTTGAGGCAAGCACAATACGCTTGAGCAAATCTTCCGGCTTTTGCGTGGGGTGCTTGCCGAATTTCTTTTCAAGTGTTTTTGGCGTTCCCATAGCCCAAACCGAACGCATTTGAAGCCCCGGTTTTTTTAGTTGATCCTCCGGCCAGTTACCGTTTTTCATAAGGTCGTAATTGAAAATATGCTTTGCATTTTTGTCTTTACGCGCCCAAAGCAAAGTTTCGTGGCTCGCAGTGAAATAACGGCAACTTAAATTCGGCGATGCGTTCGGTTTGAACCATGCTATATCGTTTAGGATATGAAATTTCGCAACTTGAAGCGCAAAACCACACTGATAGATAGAATGATATGTTCCGCTAATCCAAATCGTGCCATGCGGCTTTAGGACGCGCTTGGCGGCTTCTATCCATGCAAGGTGAAATTCAAAATCTTTCTTTAACCCGTTGCTTTTATCCCACTCACCTTTGTTAACGCTCACGCGCCGTCCGGCGTGGACTGTGAAGCCGCCATTTGAGAGAAGATAGGGCGGATCTGCAAAAACCATATCAACCGAGTTTTCGGGAAGCTCCGCTAACAAATCCAAACAATCGGATTGATAGAGCTTAAATTTTGGTTTGTCGTAATATGGTTTTTGCATAATTATTTGAATAAATCGCCAACCGGCACGCCGAGAGCTTTGGCGATTTTCTCTAGTGTATCAACTGTTGGATTTGGACTTTTTCCGGTCTCAATTTTTACGACCGTATTCAAAGCAATATCAGCGTCTTTTGAGAGGCGATCTTGTGAAATTCCTTTTTTCTGTCGAAGTTTGCGGATATTTTCGCTAACTGTATTTGCCATATTTAACTTGCGGGTGATAAACTACTATAATACACTACTTATGTTATACTTAACTTAACTGGTGTAATTCAATGATAGCGAAAATTCCGCAAACAATCAATAATGTCGCCGCAAAAAATTTTCGCCGCGGGAGCGAGGGCGCGGCGGAAGGGGGGTGTGGGGGGAATTCCGCCCCGCCCGAGCGTAGCCCCGCCGCCCGCGCGTCAGCGCGGAGCAATCCTCTCAAACGAGGAAGTATCAATCTGCGGAAAGGGTGGGATTTGAACCCACGGTGAGTTTCCCCACGCAGCTTCTCCAAAGCCGTGCCTTAAACCACTCGGCCACCTTTCCTTGTTTTCAGCCCGCAATCACGCCCATGCCGGCACTATATCATAAATTTGCAGAACCACCATGCGACCCCAGCTTTTTCTATCCTCTGGGCAGATTAAGGATGATATTGGTTATTGTGGGATATTTAGACGCAAATTTATAATTTAACAATTTTAAAACAGCGATCAAATCAGCCAGCTCTTCTTTAAGCGTCTCCGGACCTAAAAAGACTTCTTTTAATTCTTGAATCAGATTTTTTGAATAATTATTAAGCACTTCCCAATCCGATTTTTCTCTTAAATAATCTATAATTTTTTTAAACTCGCCCCTATCAAGCCATATACCCATGCAAAGATCGCACAAATCTACTTTTATTCTGGAATTATTATAATTTATTTCATAAAGAGGTATTCCGCAAGATGGGCATTGGCGCTGATCCTGGGAAATCTTAAATCTGCTCTTCTCTTCCCAAAGATCAACATCAATCCATTTAAGGTTATCGTCTTTCTGGTCTTTTATTTTCCTCAATTCATCTTCTTCAAACCAAAATCCGCCGCATTTTGAACAATAATCAATTTCTCCGCTGTAAAGTTTCGCCTTATCAAGCAATATATGACAATTTGGACAGTCCATAATAGTTATATTAATGATTTCTATCGGCAAGATTCATTCCTAGAAGCGCCTTTATTCTCTCTTCGGTCGGAGGATGGGTTAAGAAAAGTCTTGAAAACCAACTCGCTTTTTGTTCGCCCCTGAAAGGATTAACAATGTAAAGATGGGCGGTGGCGCTTTTCGCGCTTTGAATCGGGCTGGGATCGCTTGAAATTTTTTCAAGAGCCCGGGCTAATCCTTCCGGATAGCGAGTCATAAGGGCTCCGCTTGCGTCAGCCAAAAATTCTCTTTTCCGCGATATCGCCAACTTTATTAAGGTGGCGATAACCGGAACCAAAATCGCCGCTATAATGCCAAAAAGCATCATCGCGGGATGAGTGTTTCCCCTTGAGCCGGATCTGCCCCTCCTTCCGCCTCCCCAAAAACTTATTCTCAAAAACCAATCCGAAGCCAGCGCAATAACGCCGACCAGAACAACCACCACAGTCTGCAAAAGCGCGTCCCTGTTTTTGATGTGAGCCAATTCATGAGCAACCACTCCTTCAAGCTCGCTTTTCTCAAGCTTGCCTAAAAGACCAGTGGTAAAGGCGACCACGCTGTGTTTTGGGTTTCTCCCTGTCGCAAAGGCATTCGGCTGGCCTTCATTGATAATGTAAATTCTGGGAAGAGGCAAGCCCGCGGCGATGCAAACATTTTCAACCAGTCTGTATAATTCAGGACTGTCTTGTTTTTTTATTTCTTTTGCGTGACTCATTGCCAAAACAATCTTATCCGAGAACCAATAGCTTGAAATGCTCATAACAATCGAAAAAACTGCCGCGAAAAATAATATTCCCGGGGAATCGTAAACCTGACTGAAAATCCAGCCAAGCCCTATAATCAAAATCAAAAAAACAGAAATTAAAAACCAAGTTTTTTTGATGTTGGATGAAGCCTGAGTATATAAAGTCATGATGCAAAATGCAAATCTCAAAATAACAATTAAAAATGTAAAATTATCTTTTTCTTTTCAATTGTAATTTTGGATTCACCTGTTAGAAGCTTACCTTCGGAACTTCTCTCTGGGCGGGCTCTGTCAATTCAAAAAATTCTATTTTCTTGAAATTAAACATTGAAGCAATGATATTTGCCGGAAAAATTTCAATCTTGGTATTCAAATCCCTGACATTGGCGTTGTAAAATCTTCTGGCGGCCTGAATCTTATCTTCTGTGTCTGTTAATTCTCTTTGGAGCTCAAGAAAATTTTGAGACGCTTTCAGGTCCGGATAGCTTTCGGCAACGGCAAAAAGGGTTTTAAGGGTCCCTGACAAAACATTTTCCGCTTCTCCTATTTTTTTAGGATCGCCCGACTGTTCTGCTGTCATCGCCTTAGTCCTTGCTTCTGTTACTTTCTGGAAAAGCTCTCTTTCGTGAGCGGCATAACCTTTCACCGTTTCCACAAGATTTGGAATTAAATCGTATCTTCTCTTTAATTGGACATCTATGTCTGCCCACGCTTCTTGGACGCGATTTTTAAGGCGTATTAGGCTGTTAAAAACTCCGATAACCCAAAGAAGAATTATTGCTGCGACAACAAATAAGATCAAAAGAATATTCATAATATTTTTTTAATTATTTATACATTGTATTATTTTTTGGAAGAAAAAACAACTCCCCCTCAAAAAGGGGGAATTATTTTTTTATTGATTTTTTTTAATAATCTTCTCCCATGGGCGGGGGAAAATCCTTTTTCTCTTTTTCTTCGGGCAAATCAGCAACCACGACTTCGGTTGTAAGAAAAGTAGCGGCCGCTGAAGTCGCGTTTTCAAGGGCAGAACGCACTACTTTCGTGGGATCAATAATCCCCGCCCTCAATAAATCCTCGTACTGAAGCGCAAAGGCGTTGAATCCAAAACCCAAATCGTTTTGCGCCTTTATCCTTGAAACTACCACGCCATCGTCTATCTCAGAGTTAATGGCAATTTGTCTTACCGGCGACTCCAATGCCCTTTTTAAAATATCTATTCCCGTATTGTAATTTCTTGAATATTCGTCCTCTTTCTGGATTTTAAGGGATTCAAGAGATTCTATAGCCCTTAAGAGAGCAACGCCCCCTCCCGGAACAATTCCCTCTTCTATGGCCGCCTTGGTTGCCGCCAAAGCATCTTCTGCTTTGTGTTGTTTGGACTTTTGCTCAACCTCAGTTGGCGCTCCGACTTTTATAACCGCCACTCCGCCCGTCAACTTGCCCAATCTCTCCTGAAGTTTTTCTTTATCAAAATCGGAATCGCTTTCTTTGATTTGATTTTTAATCTGGATGATTCTTGATTCTATGCCTGCCTTATTTCCCCTTCCCTCAACAATAGTCGTGTTGTCTTTGGTGGAAATGACTTTCCTTGCTTTTCCAAACATAGAAACTTCTATATTTTTAAGCTTTAATCCCAACTCTTCGCAAACAACCTGCCCGCCGACAATACAGGCAATATCCTGAAGCATTTCTTTTTTTCTGTCGCCAAAACCGGGCGCTTTTATCGCCAGAGCGTTTAAAACACCTCTCAGACGATTTACAACCAAAGTCGCCAAAGCATCTCCTTCAATCTCTTCTGCGATGATAACAAGATTTTTGTTGCCGCCGGAGACAGCTTTTTCCAAAATTGGAACCATATCCTGTAGAGATGTAATCTTTCTGTCTGTTATAAAAATCAAGGGATCGTCCAATTCGGCTTTCATGTGTTCGGGGTTGGTAACCATATAAGGAGAAACATATCCTTTGTCAAATTGAAGTCCTTTTACAATTTCTTTGTTTATGCCAAGCGTTTTCGATTCTTCAATGGTAACCACTCCATCTTTTCCTATCTCCTCAATTACTTCCGCAATCAAGCTTCCAAGCTCACTATCCTCTGCGGAAATAGTCGCTACTTTTGCGATTTCATCTTTTCCCGCAACCGGCTTTGAAATTTGTTTTAAATAATCAACGGTTTTTTTGGTTGCCGCTTCAATTCCTTTTTTAAGGGTTAGGGGGTTGGCTCCCGCAGCGACATTTTTCAGTCCTTCTGTAATAATCGCCTGAGCTAGAACAGTCGCGGTCGTTGTTCCGTCCCCGGCCACTTCATTTGTCTGGGAAGCGACTTCTTTGACGATTTCCGCCCCCAAATTTTCGATTTTGTCTTCAAGCTCTATTTCTTTGGCAATGGTGACGCCGTCATTGGTGATGGTTGGAGAACCAAAACCTTTGTCCAAAACAACGTTTCTCCCCCGGGGACCCAGAGTGATTTTCACGGCGTTTGCCAGCTTGTCTACTCCCGCCTTGAGTTTTCTTCGGGCAGGTTCATTGTATTTTATTTGTTTAGCCATATTTTTGTAATTTGATTTTTAGAATTTGAGATTTTTATTTCGGCTATGCCAAAATAGCCAGTATATCTTCTTCCCGGGCGATTAAATATTTTTTTTCGTCAATTTCTATTTCATTGGGCCCATATTTGGTAAAAATAACCACATCTCCGGTTTTTACATCCAAGGGGATGATTTTCCCTGAAGAAGTTTTTTTACCCGAACCGACGGCAATCACTTTCCCCTGTTCGGGCCTTTCTTTTTCAGCGGTTTCGGGCAAAAGGATGCCTGATTGGGTTTTTTGTTCAGTGTTGATCGGCTCAATTAAAATGTGATCTGAAAGTGGTTTTATTTTCATAATTTTGAAGTTAAAAACTTACAACATACAACATACAACTTAC
>JBBIKX010000006.1:0-23170 GCA_037445205.1 Candidatus Wildermuthbacteria bacterium | reverse complement strand
TTTTATTTTCATAATTTTGAAGTTAAAAACTTACAACATACAACATACAACTTACGACATACGACATACAACTTACAACATACAACATACAACTTACGACATACGACATACAACTTACAATTATTAACCCACGACCTTTAATTTTTTACTTAAGCCGCCAAGCTGATTTTTAATATATGCGGCTTTTTTATAAAAATCATAATAATTTTTTTCGTTAATCAATGTATTATCCAGAGCAATATCCAGTCCTGCCATAAATTCAGACACCGAACCAATGGCTATTAAGATAAACCGATTAAATTCTTTATCTGAACCACGACCCGATCCTTCTGCTAAATTTAATAAGATAGAAATAGCGGCTCGCTTAATCTGTTGACCTAAATCATATTGGTATTTGATTGGAAACTTCGAAGTCAAAGAAAAAACATCTTTGATAAAATTTCTGGTATCTTGATAAACAGGAAATTTTTGGAATCTAAATTGTTTCATATCAATTGTTCTTTGCATATCATCATTTTTGATTGATTTCATATGTTGCTAGTCGTTTGTCGTTGGTTTTGAGTTTAGCAGTCCCGACCTTTAATTGCTAATTTCTAATTTATTTTAATTTGATTTCATTGTCAAGACCAGAAAGAAGAGAGCCCCCAGCGGGTTAGGACCCGCCGGAGGCTCAAGGTTGCAAGAGAGTCAAACTCTCAACTCAAGTCTTCAAGGTTCTACTTACTGCCTGCCCCGTAGTGAACGCGAAGCGTTCTACTACTGGGGCGGGAGAAACCCAGACGCCGAGCCATAGCCGTCGCCAGCGCTGCCGAACCAGTAAGCGCCGAACCTGACCTTGCCCTCGTCGAAGCCGAAGCAGGGCGCGCCCGAGAAACCGCCAGCAGCAGCAGGGGCATACTCGTTGCCCGCGCAATCGATCCACAGGTCGCCGTAGTTCTGCAGTCGTTCGGGATGCGTCAGTAACATGCAGCCGATTTCGAATGCACCGAGTCCGAACTCGTTTGCCGTAAAAACTTCACGAGCCCGACGGACACTGCGACCCCTGTGGTGCAGACCAAACTGGGCTGCTACGACCAGGATGTCGTAGCCCTTCTGCTGGTCAGCCAGCGCTTCGAGCTTCTTTGTTGTTCGCTCGTGCTGTCGGAGAAGATGCGCTCCGAGTCGCCCTTCACGCCAGTTGTAGAACTTGCCTTTCCACTGTTGCTTAATCAGCTCCAGCACTTTCTCAACCGCCTCATTGTAGATCTTAGCGACCGACTGCCACTTCGGGATGGCGAACCATCCTTCCGCATTGGCGGGAAGCGATTGCTCGGCGAGTTTCTCATCGGCGTAGCGGATGCCAGGGAAGAGCTGACGCAGGATGTTGATCTGCTCGGTAATACCTTTGGGCTTGTAACCCGACAGGTATCCGTAGTTGGACTCCACTTCTTCGTCAACGAACTGGTTGCCCACAGAGAGCTCCCGAGCTGCCGTCACGATGCGCAACTGAAACTCGCCGCCGTTCTCGATGAGCCTTTGAAGCCCATCCTTGTCGAGACCGACCTCTTTGAGCGCTTTCTCAGCGGCGTCCTCAACAAACCTCTTGAACTGCTTTTCTTGTCCTGACGTGATCGATTTTGTCGTCATCGCCAACCTCCTCCCGCCATCAGCGGGACACGCACCTGTTGGTCAACAGGTAGAACTTGTCTCCCAATGAGACGAGCCCTCTGAAAACCCCTTTTATCGGAATTCCCAAAAGACTCGTCTCATTATTTTGAACCTTGATTTATTCTCAAAGAACTATATTATTATAGCTTGGAATGGGAGGAATGTCAAATCGGAATTGACCGGAGCTTCTTTTTTTGCTAATATTGAAAAATGATTCTTGTCCAAAAATTTTTTTTCCAGACGATTTCAAGCATCTTGGGATTATATCTTAGCGCGAAGTTCATTCCGGGAGTTGATTTTTCGGGGAAAATAAAAATCTTTTTTCTTGCGGGTTTGATCTTGGGAGCGGCAAACTGCCTTGTAAAGCCCATTCTTAACTTGCTGCTTTTGCCAATACGCATCTTGACTTTCGGGCTTATTGAGATAGTAATAAATATTGCCATCATTTCTTTTCTTGTCTATGGCATTTTCCCTCAAAATTTTCATATTCAGGGATTCTGGCCGATAATCTGGATGACCCTTGTGATTTCTTTCCTTAATGCTTTCTTTTTTTACGTCAATAAAAGAACCAAAAACGAATAAAAAATGAACGACACATTAATTATCTCCCAAATTGTTGTTTCCTGCCTCTTGATTATTGCCATCCTTTTACAGGAGGGCGACTCGGCCCTTGGCGCGGTTTTTGGCTCTGATGGAGGATTTTACGGCACAAAACGGGGCCTCCAAAAAAAGATATTCATCTCTACCATTTTTCTGGGAAGCGCGTTTATCGTTTTGACTTTATTAAACCTTATTCTATCTTGAGTACCATCTCCCAAAAAATCAAAAAATTAAATTTTTTGAAAAGTTTTTTCTCTCTTAAGCCCAAAAACAATGGCCTCAATTTCTTTTTCTTCTTGGCTGTTTTCTCCCTCGGAATCGCGCTTTTGATGATAGATTTTTATCTGACCCACACTCAAATTGTGCCCTCAAGAGGAGGATTAATGAGAGAGGGCGTTGTGGGGCAACCAAGATTTATAAACCCAATATACGCTGAAGGAAATGACATAGACAGGGATATCGCTTCTTTGATATTTTCAGGGCTGATGAAGTATGATGAGACGGGTAATGTGGTATACGATTTAGCCACAAGCCACGAGATAAAAGAAGGGGGAAGAATTTATGAAATAGAAATCAACCAATCAGCAACCTTTCACGACGGAACCCCGATTAGCGCAAAAGATGTCGTTTTCACAATCAAAACGATTCAAAACCCGGATTTCAAAAGCCCTCTTTTTGCAAAATGGATAGGGGTTGAGGCAGAAAAAATCTCCGATTATAAGGTGAAATTCGTTCTACAGAATCCATATCCGGGATTTTTGGAAAATCTCTCTGTAAAAATATTGCCATCTCACATTTGGGAAAAAATACTGCCTCAAAATTTTCCCCTCTCCGATTATAACTTCAGGCCGATTGGATCGGGCCCCTACCTTTTTAAAAACCTAACAAAAGATAAAGAGGGATTTATTCAGGACATACTGCTGGAACACAATAAGAATTATTATGGCAAAATATCCCATATCGCCCAGATTAAGTTTGTATTTTATAAAGAAGAAGATTACCTGACAGCCGATGCTCTTTCAGGATCAATTGATTCTCTCTCCGTGAGTTCTCCTAAAAATTATTCCCGCCTTGAATCTTTTAAAAAGCACTCATTTATTTTGCCAAGATATTTCGCCATTTTTCTTAATTCAAAAGAAAATAAATATCTTCAGGAAAAAGACGTAAAAATTGCGCTAAATCTGGCAATCGACAAAAATTCCATCAAAGACGACATTCTTTTTGGCCAAGGAACGATCGTGTCTTCTCCCCTGCTTCCCGACATATACGATTTTGAAGCAGATGGAATCAAAAACGAATTTAATCCCTCCCTTGCCAAAGAATTGCTTTTAAAATCCGGAATCAGGGAAAGGGACGGCAATCTGGTGATTATTTCTGCAGAACAAAAAATGAATTTCACCAAAACCCTTGATATGGGTTCAAAGGGCGCTGAAGTGGAAAATCTGCAAAAATGTCTTTCAATGTTTGAAGATATATACCCCCAAAAAGAAATCACAGGAATATTTGGAATTAAGACAAAGGCGGCTGTGATAAAATTTCAGGAAAAATATCCCGATGATATCCTCAGGCCCGCGGGAATAAAATCTGGCAATGGAAAGGTTGGACCCGCCACCCGGGAAAAATTAAACGAAGTTTGCGTAACTTCTCCGGAAATCGTTAGTCCCTTTGAGATTATAATAACAACCAGCCAAGATCCGCTTTTAAAGGAAATTGCTAAAAAAATTCAGGAACAGTGGAAAGAAATCGGAATCAAAGCGGAAGTTGAAACATATGAAATATCAGAGATAAAGCAAAGAGTTATAAAAGACAGGGATTATCAGATGCTTTTGTTCGGGCAAGTTTTGGGAATGATTCCCGATCCATTTTCCTTTTGGCATTCTTCCCAAAAAAACCACCCCGGGTTAAATCTTTCTAATTACCAAAATAAAAATCTGGATAAAATATTGGAAGATATAAGAATAGAATCTGATGGCGAGAAAATAAAAACTCTTTTAAAGAACGCCCAAAAAATATTAGTTGACGATATGCCCGCTATATTTTTATGCAATCCATATTATGTCTATTTTATATCCGGCAAAATCAACGGAGTTATTGACGGATTGATTGTTGATCCCTCAAAAAGATTTTCAGGGATTGAAAACTGGTATATTAACACAAAAAGGGCATTGAAATAATACAATGGAAAAAATTATTTTTGATTTTCTGAAACAATTCAGGGTTGGATTTGAAGCGGCAAAACATATAAAATTTAAGGAAAAATTCAGCGGTGTTTGTGTTTGCGCAATGGGAGGAAGCGCTTTGCCCGGAAGCTTATATCTGATGTGGGCCAACAAAAATGCCTCTAAAATCCCCGTGATTCTTCATCGTGATTATGGTTTGCCATCCAGAGCAGAAAAGAACTGGCTTATTGTGGGCATTTCTTATTCCGGAAATACGGAGGAAGCTGTTTCTTCCATAAAAGAGGCTATAGAAAATGGCTTTAAATCCGTCATCATTACATCCGGGGGAGAGCTTGAAAAAATAGCCAAGAGCTATAAGATTCCTTTTGCGCTTGTTCCGGGCAAAATACCCCCAAGGATGGCTCTTTTTTATCAATTTTCAGCCCTGATCCAAGTTTTATTAAATAATGGATTGGCTGAATTTGATAAAAAAGAAATTTTAGAAATGGAAAAAAACACCAATCCGGAATATTTAAGAAAAGAAGGGCTTAGTTTGTCAAAAAAATTGTCAGGAAAAATTCCCCTGATTTATTGCTCTAACCGATTAAAAACAATATCAAGAATTTGGAAAATAGCTTTTAATGAAAATTGCAAAATTCCGGCTTTTTGGAATTATTTCCCGGAGATGAATCATAATGAAATGGTCGGTTTTACAAAAAATAAAAAACCGGCCATCGGGAATCAAAAACTATTTCACTTTATTATGATTAAGGATGACCAAGATCACCAAAGAATTCAAAAGAGAATGGATTTGACGGCAAAGATTTTGAGAAGTCAGGGGGTAAAGGGAGAAATTTTGAGTCTTTCGGGAAAAAACTTTTCAGAAAAAATATTTTCTTCTATAATTCTTGCGAACTGGACTTCTTATTTTCTTTCGCTAAGCTATAAAATTGATCCTCTGCCCGTTGAACTGGTAGAAGATTTGAAAAAACGACTACAACAGCCCTGATATTTCTAAATATGCCAAAAACGGCCATCCCGCCCGGGTGGCGGAATTGGAATACGCGTTAGTTTCAGGAACTAATGCCCGCAAGGGCTTGGGAGTTCAAATCTCCCCCCGGGCACCACATTAAAATTTATACAAAAATTAAATCTTAAAATTTTCTAATTATTAAATCAAAAAAATGATGAAAGACACGGGTAAAAATTACATTAAGATAATTCCTTTGGGCGGGCTCGGAGAAGTCGGCCGCAATATGATGCTTTTGGAATTTAAAAGAAAAATTCTGATTATAGATATGGGCCTGCGCATGCCCGAAGAAGACATGCCGGGAATTGACTACATCATCCCCAATATAAATTATCTCAAGGGAAGAGCCAAAGACATACTCGGCGTGATTTTTACTCATGGTCACTATGATCATATAGGCGCCCTCCCTTATTTGGTGGAAAAACTGCGCTATCCCCCGATTTTTGCCGGCGCGCTCACAAAGGGAATAATTTTAAGAAGAAAACAAGACTTCCCCCGATTAAAAAAATTGCCAATTGAGGAAGTCAGGGCGGGAGATGTTATCCGGCTTAATCCTTTCACTATTGAGTTTTTTAAACAGAACCATAATATTTCGGATAATTTCGGACTTTTAATACACTCCCCTGTCGGAAACATTGTCCATACCTCTGATTTTAAATTTGATGTTGATCCTGTTTACGACTTGCCGACAGATTTTAATAAATTGGGCGGAATAGCAAAAAGAAATATTTTGCTTTTAATGTCTGACTCTACCGGAGCCGAGGAGGACGGGCGTTCTCTTTCAGAAAAAATCATAATGGAAAACCTTGAAAAGATATTCAGGGAATCACAGGGCAAAATTGTTGCCGCAACCTTCGGATCGCTAATCCACAGAATACAGCAAATTATTTCTCTTTCAGAAAAATATAAAAGACATGTGGCGGTTGATGGATACAGCATGAAAACCAATGTGGAAATCACGCAAAAGCTTGGATATGTTAAGGCCAAAAAGGGAACAATGACAGCGCCTAAAGCGCTCTCCCGCCTGCCAGACAAAAATATCACTCTTCTTTGCACCGGCGCCCAAGGAGAAGAGCAGGCGATTTTGATGAGAATCGCAAACCGCGAATATCCTTATCTTGAGCTAAAACCCCACGACACGGTAATCTTTTCCTCTTCTGTGGTGCCGGGCAACGAAAGAACCGTGCAAAGAGTAAAAGACAACCTTTATCGCCAAAGAGCCAGAGTTTATCACTATAAAATGATGGATATTCATGCTTCGGGCCACGGGCACCGCGATGAACTAAGGCAAATGATTGAAATAATGAAGCCAAAATTTTTTATGCCCGTTCATGGCCAATATTCAATGCTTGTTAATCATGCCGAAATAGCAAAGGAAGCGGGCGTTAATGAGAAAAACATCGCTATCTCAGAAAACGGAAATATTGTTCGCCTAAGCGAAAGATCTATCTTGATAGAAAAAGGGATTGTGCCCTCCGGATATGTAATGGTAGACGGGCTTGGCGTTGGAGATGTGGGAGAGGTTGTTTTGAGGGATCGCCAAGCGTTGGCAAATGATGGAATTTTTGTCATTATAGCCGCCGTTAATTCCCAGACAGGATCGGTTATCGGCTCTCCAGACATTATCTCCCGGGGATTTGTTTATCTGCGCGCCTCAAAAGAACTTTTAGCCCAGACAAGAAAAGAAACCATACAAATTATCAATCAAGCTGCCGGAAAAGGAAAATTAATAAATTGGACCTATATTAAAGACGAAATTCGCAATAAGCTTGGCGATTTTCTGTTTCAAAAAACGCAAAAAAGGCCAATGGTCTTGCCGGTGGTAATTGAAGTATAGAAAGAATCTCAAAATTAATTACTTTTTTCAATTAATTCAGAAATTTCTTGAATCTTTTGATCAAGGAGTTTTTGAGAATTTGCCTCAACTGTAAGCCTTAAAAGCGGCTCTGTATTTGAAGGCCTGACATTAAACCACCAATCTTTAAATTCAACTGTTAGACCATCCAGCTCGCTTATCTTCCCGTTTTGATATTCATTTTTCAGTTGAATTATTTTCTTTTTTTTGCTCTCTGTCTGAAAATTTATCTCGCTGGAAGAATAATATCTCTCCATAGGCTTAATTATTTCTTCAATAGGTTTTTTGAATTCTTCCAAAATCCTTAAAACTCTTATCACAGAAAGCAAAGCGCTCTCAGAATATGAAAAATCTTTCCAGAAAATATGTCCGGAAAGCTCCCCTCCCAAAAAAGCCCCATATTTTCGCATATTTTCTCTGACATAAGGATATCCTACTTTACACCTTATTATTGTTCCCCCGCTTTCTTCAATAACTTCTCTCACCCCCTTGCTTATTCTTGCATCCGCAGGAACAAATTTTGACTTCCCCTTTTTAAAATAATATTGAGCCATTGCTCCTAATAAAAAATCATTTTTTATAAGGCGGCTCTTTGAGCTCAAAAAAAATACTCTATCTCCGTCTCCGTCAAAGGCAAGCCCTAAATTTGCTTTTTTTAATTTAATCTCTTTTTTTATAAATATCAAATTTTTTTCTTGCAAGGGATCGGGGCTATGATTTGGAAAGTTTCCGTCTGGCTTAAAATAAAGCGGGTAATATTTTAATCCTATTTTTTTTGCCAGCTTTTCAAAAACAGGCCCTACTGATCCATTAGCGGTATCAACTACTATTTTGATGTCTGAAAAATCAATACCATCTGCTTCTTTTGCCAAAAACTTTAAATAATCATTTAAAACATTTATTTTTTTAACGCTTCCTGCCTTCTTCTTTTTGAAATTTCCTTTCTCTATGATTCTTTTCAGTTTCTTTATGCCGTTTTCCTCTGCCAGCGCTTTTACCTTTTTTAAGGAAATTTTAAAGCCATTATATTCTTTGGGATTATGAGAGGCGGTAATCATTATTGAAGCGTCCATCTTTAAATGCCAATTAGCAAAATAGTTGAGAGGGGTTGTGCAGAATCCGATATCAAAAATTTCCGCCCCCCCGTCCTTTAGGCCATTGATTAATCCCCTTTTAAGGGATTTCCAAGAGTTTCTTACATCGCAGCCAACCGCTATTTTCGGTTTTGAAATCCGATGATATTTTTCAAGATAGCCGCAAAATCCTCGGGCAATGAGATAAGCGGTTTTCTCGTTAATCTCCGAAGGATAAATTCCTCTAATATCGTATGCCTTAAAAATTTTTGGATCTATCTTCATAATAATTAATAATATTATATCTAATTTTGTTATTTTTTAAAACATCTTTGCTTGACTGCCAGCCGATTTGTTGATAATGTATACACATAATAATTAAGAATTCCAAAGATTTTATGGTCAAATTTTACGAGCTTGCCTATCTTATGTCCCCCCTCATCAGCGAGGCGCAGATTATTTCTTTAAACGAGGAAATCAAAAACTATATTGCAAAAGAGGGCGGTAAAATAGAAAAAGAAACTCCAGCAACAAAAGTAAGGCTTGGCTATCCCATCAAAAAATTCGAAGAGGGATTTTTATTTAGTTTAGATATTCTTTTTGAGGGCCAAAAAACAAAGGATCTTGAAAATGAAATCAAGCAAAAAGCAGACATCATCCGCCACATTATTTTCCAAAAAACACAAAAAAAGCCGACTGCCCCGAGAAAACCCAGAACGCCCGCGTCAAAAACAAAACCTCAAAAGGTCGAATTAAAAGACTTGGACAAAAAATTAGAAGAAATATTAAAATAGTTTTAATTTAATGAATTTAAACAAGGTTTTCCTTTTGGGCAATCTTACCTCCGATCCTGAATCGCGCACTACTCCTTCGGGACAATCGGTTTGCAGCTTTAGAATGGCCACCAATAGAATGTGGACAGATAAACAAAGCGGCGAAAAAAAACAACAAACCGAATATCATCGCATTGTCGTATGGGGAAAGCTTTCCAATGTTGCCTCCCAATATCTGGACAAGGGAAGCTTGGTTTTTATTGAGGGGCGGCTTACTACCCGAAGCTGGGACGATGCTTCGGGAATAAAAAGGTTTAGGACAGAAATAATTGCCGACAATATCCAGCTTGGCCCGAGAAGCGCAAAGAATTTTGGAGAGCAAAAAAAGCCCCATCCCAAGGAAGGCGTGGAAGATGAGATTCCGATCATTGAAGAAAACGAAAACATTGATGTGGAAGACATACCCCTTTAATCAAAACTTATGGCAGAATGCTATTTTTGCAAACAAAACATAAACGAACCCGATTTTAAAAACACCAAGCTTTTGCAAAGGTTTATAACCGGATTGGGGAAAATCAGATCAAAGAAAGCTACCGGATTTTGCAGTTTCCATCAAAGAAAACTTTCAACCGCCATAAAAAGAGCGCGCAATCTGGGGCTACTTTCATCTATCACCAAAATATAAAACTTAGAAATCAAAAAACCGCCCAATAGTGCGGTTTTTTGATTTAATCGCCTACACAAGATCGTTTTCCTTTGCCGCTTTAACCACGGCTGACTCTATTTTTTTTACAACTGCGGGATTCTCTTTAAGATATTTTCTAGACGCTTCCATCCCCTGGCCAAGTTTTGTTTCCTCAAATTCAAACGAGGCGCCGCTTTTTTTAATAACATCGTATTTTATTCCCGTATTAATCAAATCAACAATCCGGGAAATTCCCTCAGCATAATAAATATCAATTTCTGTTGTTTTAAATGGCGGAGAAACCTTATTTTTTACAATCTTAACGCCAATTCGGGAGCCAATTATTTTTTCTTGACTTTTAATTTTAGCTTTGGGCTGAAGGCGAATTCTCACGGAGGCATAAAATTTAAGCGCCAATCCGCCCGGAGTGGTTTCGGGATTGCCAAAAAGAATGCCTATTTTCATTCTTGTTTGATTCAAAAATATAATTATGGTTTTTGTCTTCGCCACAATGCCGGAAAGTTTTCTTAACCCATGGCTCATTAAGCGCGCCTGAAGCCCTATGTGCTGATCTCCCATATCGCCCGCAATTTCCGCCCTGGGAGTAAGGGCAGCAACCGAATCAATGACAATAACATCAACTGCGCCGGAGCGGACAAGATTTTCAGCAATCTGAAGCGCTTCTTCTCCGGAGTCGGGCTGGGATATGAGCAATTCATCAACATTAACGCCTATTTTTTTTGTGTAAGCAGGATCAAGCGCATGTTCGGCGTCTATAAAAGCCGCCACTCCGCCCTGCTTTTGCGCCTCAGCCGCGCAATAAAGAGCTAGCGTTGTTTTTCCGGAAGCCTCTGGCCCGAAAATTTCAATAATTCTTCCTCTGGGCAAACCTCCCACCCCCAGAGCTAAATCAAGAGAAATTGCGCCGGTAGGAATTGCGTCAACTTTTTGCTCTTTTGCTTCCTTTAATTTCATTATCGCGCCATCACCGAATTGACGTTTTATAGATTCAATGGCGTCGGTTAAATTTCCTATTTCTTCCTGTTTTTTTCTTTTGGGCATAATACTTTCAATTTTTAATTATTAATTTATAATTCTTAAAAAGGGATTTTAATTTGGGATTTAGTATTTTGAATTTGTTTGTGATTTGTAATTTTGCATCTTGGATTTGGATTTTTCGTTTTTCGCTTTCATTCGATTCCCTCATTATAATCGTTTTCATATCCTTTCTTGTCTTCCTTCTCTTGGGAAGTAATATTTTCTTTCGGTAATTCTTGTTGTTCTCCATAGACCTCTCTTGGCTTGGCTCCGTGCGCCGCTCCAATAATTCCCCTTCCCTCAAGCATATCAAGCAATCTTGCGGCGCGAGCGTAACCCACTCTTAATCTTCTTTGCAAAAATGAAGCAGAGGCTTTTTTTGTCTCAACAATCAACTTCTTGGCCTCTTCGTATAAAGGATCATCTTCGCCCGAAAAAACCCCTCCTCCCTCTTCTATTTCTTCTTTTTCAAGCTCCTGTTCTAACTCCTGAGAAAGCCCGTCTATTCCTTCAGAGTGCTGGTTTTTATTGATAAAGTCAACCACTTTTGAAACCTCTTTCTCGGAAACATACGCGCCCTGGATTCTTCTTGGCTTGGAAATAGTAGAGGATTGAAAAAGCATATCTCCGCCGCCCAAAAGCTTTTCCGCTCCGGACATATCCAATATGGTTCTTGAGTCAATTTGAGAGGCGACCTGAAACGCGATTCTGGCAATGATATTTGCCTTAATAAGGCCGGTGATAACTTCAACCGAGGGCCTTTGGGTTGCCAAAATAAGATGAATTCCAACCGCTCTTGCTTTTTGGGAAAGGCGAACGATGCCCGCCTCAACGTCTTTTCCCCTTGATGCCATTAGATCGGCCAGCTCATCAACCACCAAAACAATATAGGGCATATATTCAAACCCTTCTTTTTTGAATTTTCCGTTTTTTTCAATTTTTTGATTATAAAAATAAATGTTGCGCGCTCCCACTTCCGATAAAATTTCAAACCTTCTTTCCATCTCATTAATCAGCCATCTTAAAGCGCTAACTGTTTTTGACGCGTCGTAGATGACCGGAGACAAAAGATGAGGCAGGTTATTATAGACCGAGAATTCAACTCTTTTTGGATCTATTAAAATCATTCTCATGGTTCTGGGAGTGTTTTTATAAAGCAGGCCCAGAAGTATTGTATTGAGACAAATGGTTTTTCCTGTGCCCGTTGAGCCAGCGACTAAAAGATGAGGCATCTTTGTTAAATCGGTGAAAATCGGCGCGCCAACAACATCTCTCCCAAGAGCAAAGTTAAGCCAAGAGCTTGTGTTGGAAAATTCCGGATCGGACAACAAATTCTTTAACCGCACGGTAACTCTTTTTTGATTTGGGATTTCAATGCCCACCAAGGGCTTTCCCGGAATCGGCGCTTCAATCCTTATGGGGTGGGCGGACAAAGCGAGCGCGAGATTGTTGTTTAGCGCCGTAATTTTTGAAAGCTTAATGCCTTCCGCGGGCTTAAGCGTATATTGGGTAACCGTAGGGCCCACATTCACGCCTGCCATTTCTATGGGAATTCCAAAATTCTCTAAAGTTCTTTTTATGATTTGGGAGTTGGACTGAATGTCACCTGAAGTCGCCTCTCCCTTGTCTTCTTCAAGCAAATCCGCAGGAGGAAGTTTTAAGCCCTTTTCTAATTTAAGCGCTCCTATCTTTTTTGTTTTGATGCCCGTATCGGGCTTTGCTTCGCCATTTTTTTGGAAAAGAGAGGTTGTGGGCACAGGTTCTTCTATCGTCTTTACCTTAAATTTTGTAGAAAAAACTTTTTTGATATTAATCTTTTTTGAAGACAAAACCTGGTCTGGCTTTTTTGGCTCTATTTTTTCCGTTTTTGGCCTATATAAAAGTTGCCCAAGAAAAAATGCGCAGATGATTGCCATCGTCAAAAAAACAATCATCGCCATCCAAAACCCAAAGATTCTTAAAAACGGCCAGCTCAAAACTGAACCAATCCATCCTCCAAGTTTAGATATAAAAAAGGGCGTGTTTAAATTTTCCCGGAACTCCAGCACGGCCGCACCGGCGCATAGCGCCAAAACCAAAAAAACGGCGGATATGGCAATGCTTTTTTTGGATTCTATTTTTTTGGAGAAAAAAGATATGCCTGCCAGAAAAAAAACAATGGGCAAAATAAAAGAAATTTTTCCCATTAGAAACAAAGAGATTGCTATCAATCCCCTTCCTGCGATGCCGGCTTTGTTGAAAAAAGAAAGTAAAAAGAAAAGAGAGAAAAAAAGAGAAATTATGCCCAAAGAAATAGATTTTATCCTCTGGGAAATTTTAATTGGGGACGCCCAATGATTTTTGTTTGCGCAGATATTTTTTTTGTTTTTTCGCCTTCTTGGGCTCATTTTTTTAATTATACTTCCTTTCCAAGGCCCGTGCCAGCAGGAATGAGCTTTCCGACAATAACGTTTTCTTTTAATCCTCTTAGCTTATCTTCTTTCCCCTCAAGGGCGGCCTTAATTAACACCCTTGATGTTTCTTCAAAAGAAGCGGCCGAAAGAAAACTATCGGTTGTAAGCGCAACTTTTGATATTCCAAGCAACAATTCGTCGTATGTTAAAATTTTCTTTCCCTCTTTCTTCAACTTTTCATTTTGGTCTACGGCGAACGCCAACTCCACCACTTCTCCGGGGGTAAAATCGCTGTCTCCGGCATCCTTGATTCTCACTCTTGAAAACATCTGGCGGGCAATAACCTCAATATGCTTGTCGTGGATGGAAACTCCCTGAGATATGTATATTCTTTGGACTTCTTTTATAATATATGCCTGCGCTTTGGCTTTCCCCGCAATTTTATATAATTTTTTTGGGTCTATGCTTCCACCCGTCAAAGGATCTCCCTGCTCCACGCGATCTCCTTCTTTGACTAGAATAATTTGATTGGGAGGAATATTGTATTCCATTACTTCGGGCGTTTTTTTCTTGTTGTTTTTCTCGGCTTTAATCTTAATTACATTATCATCTATTGCATTAACAACCCCATTTACGGTTGAGATCAGCGCCTCTCCCTTGGGTGTTCTTCTCTCAAGAATTTCTTCAACTCTTGGAAGCCCTTGGGTAATATCTCCGCCAGACGCAACGCCTCCTGTATGAAATGTTCTCAGAGTAAGCTGAGTTCCCGGCTCGCCAATGCTTTGAGCTGCAATAACCCCCACGGCTTCTCCCTGTTTAACCAGTTTGTTATCGGCAAAGCTCCATCCGTAACAAAGCTGGCATATTCCTTTTTTGTTTTTGCAGCTCAATGGCGAACGAACTCTTATTTTTTTAACGGGGCTTAGGCCAATAATCCTTGACTCTTCCCAGCTTATAACATCTCCCTTTTTTACCAAAATTTTGTCGTCTACTTTTATATTTTCAAGGCTCACCCTTCCTGCCGCTTTAAAAAAGAAGTCCTGTCCGATTACCTCTCCGTCCTCTTTTGAAATCTCAATCCCTGCATCATCTTGGCAATCTTCTCCAAAAATAATCATATCGTGCCCCACATCAACCAATCTTCTGGTCAAATATCCGGCGGTTGATGTTCTTAAAGCCGTATCTGCCGTGCCTTTTCTCGCGCCATGGGTGGAAATAAAATATTCCAAAACATCAAATCCTTCCTTAAAAGAGCTTATAACCGGCAATTCAATAATCTGGCCCGAGGGATTGATAACCAAACCCTTCATGCCCGCCATCTGCACCGGCTGGGACCAGCTTCCCCTTGCTCCCGCATCTACAATGCAAAAAACCGTGCCGTCTTCCGGTAAAATTTTTGGCACAAGTTTTTGGATCTCTCCTTTGGCTCCCTGCCAAATTTCTATAATTTTTGACGATTTCTCCTGAGGGGTGATGAATCCCTTTTTAAAATATTCGTTTATTTCTTTGATTTGGTTTTTGGCCTCATCAATAATCGCTTTTTTCTCTTCGGGCACTATCAGATCATTAATGCCCCAGCTAAGGCCGGAAAGGGTCGCATATTCAAAGCCAAGTTTTTTGATTTTATCAAGAGTGTCGCAGGCAACTTTATTTTCATATCCATGAATAACCAAATTGGCGATTTCCCTGAGTTTTTTAGAGTTCATCAAATCGTTTTGAAATGGAAATCCCTTTGGCAAAGCATCATTAAAAATAATCCTGCCCGCTGAGGTTTCAATAAACTCTCCCCCAATAAGCACTTTAATTTTTTCCCTCAAATCAATTTTTTCCTGATTAAAAGCAATAATTGCCTCCTGAACATCTGAAAAAATCTTTCCCTCGCCCGATTTCAAAGAAGCAATTTTAGTCAGCCAATAACATCCCAAAACCATATCTTGCCTTGGGGAGACAATGGAAAGCCCTGTGGCGGGCTTTAAAAGGTTCAGGCTGGAGGCAATGATTTCTTTCGCCTCTTTTTGCGCCTCTCTTGAAAGCGGAAGGAACACAGCCATCTGATCTCCGTCAAAATCAGCGTTATATGCTTCGCAAACCAATGGATGAATTCTAATCGCCTCTCCTTCCATCAATTTTGGATAAAACGCCTGAATACCCAAACGATGAAGCGTTGGGGCGCGGTTCAGCAAAACCATCTTCCCCCTGATAACCTCTTCCAGCGCCGCCCAGACATCCTCGTTCTGGCTTTCTATCAAATGCGACGCCTGACGGACATTATAAACAATTTCTTTTTCAAGCAATTTTGCGATGACGAACGGCTTAAACACTTCCAGCGCAAGTTTTTTGGGAAGGCCGCATTCATCAAATTTCAAATCCGGATCGCCGACTATTACCGATCTTCCGGAATAATCAACTCTTTTTCCCAAAAGATTCTGCCTGAACCTTCCCTGCTTCCCTTTCAACATATCTGCCAAAGATTTTAAAAGTCTTCTCTGGCCCGTTGAAGCGGTGGTCGTATGGGCGCTTCTCATTCCATTATCAATCAGCGCGTCAACCGCTTCCTGCAGCATTCTTTTTTCATTTCGCACGATTACCTCAGGGGCGTTAATTTCCAAAAGATATTTCAGGCGATTATTCCTGTTTATGACTCTCCTGTAAAGATCGTTGAGGTCCGAGGATGCGTATCTTCCTCCATCAAGCTGAACCATTGGCCTGACCGCCGGGGGCAAAACCGGCAGAATAGTCAAAAACATCCATTCAGGCCTTATCCCGTTTTTTTTCATTCTTCTTAAAAGCTGAATTCTTCTTAGGGTTTTTCTGTGCTCCACGCCGATCAAACCCTCCTTCTTTTCTTCCAGTTTCTCAATTTCTGCATCAATGTCTATCTCTTCAAAAATTTTTCTCAATGTTTCGCTGCCTGTGCCGGCTTCAAAGATATGCCCGTATTTTAGAGAAAGATTTATATATTCAATCTCGGAAATAACTTTGAAGCAGGAAATTTCTTCTATCTCTTTTTTGGCCAATTCTTTGAGATGTTTGATCTTGTCTATTTTTTCATTGTCTTTTTCTCTGCGCGCGCTTTTCAGTTTCTCTTTAAATTCCCCCTCTATTTCTTCAAGGGTTTTTTTCTTTCCCTCTTCATCCGTTTTTGTGATGATATAAGCGGCAAAATAGATTATCCTTTCCAGTTTTGTTGAGGGAATATCAAGCACCAATCCCATTTTGGAAGGCACTCCCTTCAAAAACCAAATATGGGCGCAGGGAGAAGCAAGCTTTATATGCCCCATGCGCTCTCTTCTGATTGAGGAATGGGTGATTTCAACTCCGCATCTGTCGCAAACTATTCCCTTATAGCGCATCCCCTTGTATTTGGCGCAATAACACTGGTAATCCTTTTCTGGTCCAAAAATCTTTTCACAGAAAAGACCGTCTTTTTCGGCCCTTTGGGTGCGATAATTGATTGTTTCGGGCTTCAAAATCTCGCCGTTCGACCAGGCAAGAATTGTTTCCGGGGAGGCCAATTTGATCTTTATGGCGCTTATGTTGTCTGTTTTCATATGGGGATATTAGTTTCTTTTTTCGTCTTTTCCTTCTTCCTTAATTTTTTCTTCTATTTTCAATTCAACGTTAAGACCCAACGATTTTAACTCGTTTATCAAAAGAGAAAACGAGGCGGGAATGTTGGGCATCTCTATGTTTTTTCCTTTAAGAATTGATTGATAGGTAGCGGCTCTTCCCAAAATATCATCTGATTTAATTGTTATCATTTCCTGCAAAATGTGAGATGCGCCATAGCCTTCAAGCGCCCATACCTCCATTTCTCCGAAACGCTGCCCGCCAAATTGCGATCTACCGCCAAGGGGCTGTTGGGTAATCAAAGAGTAGGGGCCAATGGAGCGCATATGAATTTTATCAACAACCATATGGATAAGCTTGCCCATATAAATATATCCCACGCTGACTTTCTGGGGAAAGGGCATTCCTGTATGGCCGTCATATAAAATGACTTTTCCGTCTTCAAAAAAACCCGCCTCTTTCAATTCTTTTTTAATGTCTGATTCTTTTGCGCCTGAAAGCGAGGGCGTGATGGCGCGATAACCAAGCTTCTTTGCCGCAAACGCAAGATGCGTCTCCAAGATCTGCCCCAAATTCATTCTTGAAGCAACGGACAAGGGATTCAAAACTATATCCACCGGCATTCCGTTTTCCAAAAACGGCATGTCTTCTTCGGGCAAAATTTTTGCAACAATCCCTTTATTTCCATGCCTGCCGGCCAACTTATCTCCCACATTAACCTTTCTCCATTGCGCCACTTCAATTTGTATTCTTCTGATGATTCCGGGCTCAAGTTTATGTCCTAATTCAGGAGAAAAAATCTTTATTCCGATAACCCTTCCATTTTTCCCGTGTTCCATCAAAAGCGAAGTATCTTTCACATTTTTTGCTTTCTCTCCAAAAATTGCCAAAAGAAGTTTTTCCTCGGGAGTTAAATCAACTTCTCCTTTTGGAGAAATTTTTCCAACCAGAATATCGCCCGGCCCCGCTTCCGCGCCTATTCTCACAATTCCCTCTTCGTCCAAGTCTTTTAATTTCTCTTCGGAAACGTTGGGGATGTCGGCGGTGGTCATCTCGGGCCCCAATTTTGTTTCTCTGACATCGCAGGTAAAAGTTTCTATATGCACATTTGACAAAACATCGCCCTCTACTAATCTTTGGGAAACGATAATCCCGTCTTCATAGTTGTAGCCGCGCCAAGACAAAAATGCGACCAAAAGATTTCTTCCAAAAGCCAAATTTCCCTTGTCCGTTGAAGGCCCGTCTGCTATCACTTCTCCCTTTTTTATTTTTTGCCCGATATTTACAATCGGTTTTTGATGATAACAAGTGTATTGATTGGTCGGTCTGAAATTTTGAAGTCTATATTCTTGAGTGCTGTTCTCTCCCTTTATCTTAATATGCTGCGCGTCAATTTCTTTTACCACCCCCTGATCTTTTGCGATGACAAGCTGTCCCGAATCGCGCCCCACTTTTTCCTCAAGGCCTGTCCCCACAATCGGCATTTCTGGATCTATAAGAGGAACGGATTGTCTTTGCATGTTAGAACCCATAAGAGCGCGGTTGGCATCGTCGTTTTGCAAAAAAGGAATGAGCGAAGCGGCAATAGAAAGCGATTGTTCCGGAGAAACATCCATAAAATCAATCTTGTCGCGCTCTATAAGATCGGGCCTGCCCCTTCTTCGCCCCTCAACATGTTTTGAAGCAATGCATTTTTTTTCATTAATATCCACTCCTGCGTGGGCAATATTATATTGCTCTTCTTCAAAGGCGTTTAAGTATTTTATCTCGTCAGTTACGCATCCATTTTTTACTTTAAAATACGGGGTCTCTATAAATCCGAATTGGTTGATTCTGGCGTATTGCGCAAGATGCACCACCAAACCGACGTTTGGCCCCTCGGGCGTTTGAATCGGGCAAATCCTTCCATAGTGCGAGGGCTGAACGTCCCTTGCCTGCAACCCCGCTCTTTTTCGCGTTAGTCCTCCGGGCCCTCCCGCAGTCAATCTTCTTTTATGCTCAAGCTCGGAAAGAACATTTTCGTTGTCCATAAACTGGGAGAGCTGGCTTGAAGAAAAAAATTGCTTCACGATGGCCATTAACGGCTTTGAATTTATTATCCGCGAAGGCGATATTTCCGAGGCCTCAAGAGTTGACATTCTGTCTCTTATAATCCTTTCCATCCTTGTAAGCCCGATTCTTATTCTTTCCCTCAATAATTCGTTTATCATTCTCACCCTTCTGTTGCCCAAATGGTCTATTTCATCGGGGCGGGCGTCAGGAGTATTGTTTAATCTGATAATTTCCCTTATCAGAGCCACGATGTCTTCTTTTTTCAAAACCCTGTCTTTGACGGCAACTGTTTGAGATTCTTTGGGTTTGATTTCGGGCAGCCTTTGCCATGTTTTCCATCTCCCGACTTTTGACAAGTCATAGCGCCCAAAATTAAAAAACATATTGTCAAAAAGTTCTTTTGCGGTATCAACGCTGACAAGTTCTCCGGGCCTTAACCTCTTGTATATTTCTATAAGCGCTTCCCCCTGATTGTGAGCCGCATCTCTTTTCAGCGTTTCTTCAATATATTTTGTTTCGCCCTTGTCAACGTCAAAAAACAGCGATTTTATTTTCTCATCGCTGTCATAGCCAAAAGCGCGCAAAATGGTAGTGGCGGCCACTCTTCTCTTGCGGTCTATTTTAGCGCCGATAAATCCGGATGAATCCGTCTCAAATTCAAGCCAGCTTCCCCTTGTCGGTATAACTCTTCCTCCAAAATACTTCCTTCCCTTAATTTCGCGCATAGTAAAAAACACTCCCGGCGATCTTAAAAGCTGACCGATAACCACTCTCTCCACTCCATTGATAATAAAAGTGGTTCTGCCCGTTATTAAAGGAAAATCAGTCAGGTAAACTTCTTGAACTTTTTCTTCTTTGGTTTTAAGGTTCACCAGCCTCGCCGTGACTTTGAGGGGAGCGGCGTATGAATCATTGTTTTCCTTTGCTTCAAATTCGTCTTTGTATCGGGGAGAGCCCAAAGCGTAGTTTAGAAACCACAATTCGTACTCTTTTTTGGTATAATCCTGAATCGGCGATATCTCCTCAAAAAGCTCTTTTAGGTCGTTTTGCCAAAACTCTTCCCAGCTTGCTATCTGCGATTCCAAAAGATAGGGCAAAGAAAGACGAACTCTTGAGTTAGAAAAGTTTTTTGTTTTCATATTGTGTGGCGCTTTTTAAATTTAAAACGACAAACGACAAAAAATTCCCCTTTTAAAACAAGGGCTTACAAAGGAAGACCCGATCGTTAAAGACGAAAAATTGATTTCAAGGTTGTAATGGAAATTTTAATCTTTTTTAAAGGTTTTGTCAAGAAGCTATTGGAGATTATTGGACTATCCGCCTCCTTTAAGCTCCTCTAGTTTCCTTTTTGCCTCTTCGCTCTGGGGATTTAGCTCTAAAACTTTTTCCATCAATTTTTTTGCTTCTGATATATTTCCTTTTTTCTGGTAAGACATGCTTAAAACGAACAATATGTTGGAATTGTTGGGAGCGTTTGTGCGAGCCGACTCCAAAATGCCTATCGCCTGATCGTGTTGATTATTATTGTGGTAGAGTCGTCCCAGATTAAAAATCGTATCAAGATTTGCGGCAAACGAATATTTTTCTATAAATTCTTCCAGCACTTTAATCGCATCTCCGACCTGTTTCTGATTTTCCAAAAAAAGAGCATATTGGATATTGCCGTCTGTGTATGAGGGCGCAAGACTTCTTGACTTCTCAAAATCATTCCTTGCTTCTTCTGTTTTCTCAAGAAACAAATAGATTTTTCCTCTTTCCGCGTAAAGAATCGGATTTTTCGGCTCAATTTCTATCGCATTGTTGTAGCTTGTAAGCGCCCAGTCAGCCGCCCCTCCGGCAACACCCACCAAATCTCTGTATATGTTCGCCAGATTTTGCCTCATCACTATCTGGTTGGGGGATATCAAAATTGCGTTTCTCGCATAGCTGTTTAAGTATCTGAGATAGTTTGCCAGAATGTCTTGTTTTTCCTTTTGAGCGGCATCTTCCGCGCTCAACTCTTGGTAAAATTTAAGAATCAATGCCTGCGAAGCGGCTATCTGATAATGCGGCTGGTGGCGATTAAGAATAACCGCTCTTTCAAAAAGTTCTATTTTTTTGGCGAGATCTCCATCCATTACACCTTTAATGTAATGGCGGTCGGCGAGATAAAATTTGATTCCAAAAAAGTATCCTATCACAAGTGCGATAAAAAGCGATATGGCGGCCACTTCAAACAAAAGCCCCACAGCTGGCTTTTCTTTAAAGGAAAAAATTCTTGCCTGAGGAAAAGAGAGATTTGCGCAAACCGCCAAAGCCAGCCAGAAAAGCCCGCCCAAAACCATATTTTGGTAAAATATAAACTGACTTACAATCACCCCCGCCAAAAGCCCCCACCAAATCGCCTGATTGCTTGTTTTTGCCTGGCTTTTTTTAATTCCTCTAAGAATTGCAAAAATCACAAAAAGAAACGCCAGAAATCCAAGAAATCCCATCGTTGCCAAAATCTCCGCCGCATTGCTTCCCGCCCTGTCAAATCTTAATTGCCATAAAAGCCCTTCGTTCATTTTCGCTGATTTAAACATTGAGTAGTCAGACAAAAATGTTCCCATCCCGCTTCCAAGAAATAAATTCTTGATGCCGTCTTTTGCCGACAGGAATCCGATTTTCCATGATTCTCCCTGCCACAAAACCGGCTCTGCGGGAAAGTTAAACAACGGACTATTTTGCCCAAACCCGCTTAAAAGCGACTGGGTGTTAATTATTAAAAAAAGCGCCGCAACCATAACGAAAAATATGGGGATCATCAAGCGATGCAGATTCTCTTTTACAAGTCCGTATTTTATCGCGAAAACAATAAAAGATATAAGGCCAATTCCCATTATCGTCCAAGCGGTGCCGTAATCAAAAACAAGCAAAAGAAAAATCGCCAGAAAAAGAAAAACCAGACAGAATGCTTTTTCTATTTTACCGATGCTTTTAAACCATCCCTTTTTTGTCGTTGATTTTTGGTGAATACTACGCCCAAGAATAATTTTTCCTAAAACTAAAATGACCATCAGGGCCAAAAATACGGAAAATCCATTGGCGGAAACAGAAGTAAGCGAGAATAAAATTTTCCCCTGGCCGACTCCCATCAGCCATATAAAACTCCAAAGCGTTGCCAAGAACGCTCCCCAAAAAAGGGAGGAAAAAATTCCCCGGCTGCCAATATCTGATGTCGGGCTTTCTCTTGGCCGATCAGACGCCTTAAACCCCAGAAAGCTTCCCTCTTTTTGCATTGCTTTTTTTATGACAAGTTTTATCCCTCCTTCTATTTTTGTTTCCTGAGGTTTGTCTTCTATTTCCGAATTTTTCACATTGTCTTTAGAGCCGCTTTGAACGCCAAACCCCAAATCAACATTATTCCTGATTAGAAGATAGAAAAGAAGCAAAGATAAAAACGCTATAAATCCATTGCTGAATCTTCCGTATGTCCCAAAAATTGAAGAAGGCAAATCAACAGAAAAAGCAAGAGACAGCGCGCCGATAACCGCAAAAATAAAAACCGCCAAATCAAGCAGGCCGAAACGGACTCTTATCTCTCTGTCTTGAATTATCATCTTCAAAAGCCAGACCAATGCGGCCATCAGTCCCAAAAAGAACAAAAGGTAAATTTTGCCGAACTCAATCCACTCAAAAGAAAACGGCAGCCAAAAAACCGGCAGCAAAAATACCATCGCATACACTAACGCTTTCAGAATCTTGTTGAACATATGTTTTTTTTAATTTTTAACTAATTTTTAATTTATTTTGATTTTTAAACTATTATTTTGAGTTTTGGATTTTTGAGATTTGGATTTTGAATTTTCTCCTTCGCCTTACGCTTTGCGTTTTTCGTTGCCTTGACAACCATTCGCCGCTTAGTATTATAAGAATATGGAGAATCAATTCGTGACAGAAAAATATCTAGACAAAAAACTTGATGATTACAGCCAGATTATCATTGCTGCAGTCGATGAAGTCTTGGATAGGCGCTTGCAGAAAACAGAAGAAAATCTAAAGAAGGATATCAACAATGTTCAGATTCTAATCGACGGCTATGTGAAAGCGCAGGAGGATTTCAAGCAAGAATTTATCATAATGAAGGATGAAATAAGGCGGATAAAAGAAGTTTTGGAGAAAAAACTCGGAGTAAGGCTGGAGCGCTAATTATTTTTCGCACACCCCTTTCCATCATCTCATATTATCATTTACAACGGCTTTTAAAAGAGCTGTTTTTGTTTTAGTCATTTGAACATTTGGATTTTGAACATTGTTTAGGATTTAGGATTTTG
>JBBIKX010000005.1:0-30091 GCA_037445205.1 Candidatus Wildermuthbacteria bacterium | reverse complement strand
TTGGCTTTATAATTATTTTTCTTTGGGGCTCTTGGCCATAACTCTGGGTTGTCACGTCTTTTCTTTCTGAAAGCGCCATATGAACGATTCTTCTCTCATAGGGAGGCATTGGCTCAAGCTCCTTTTCTGTTTTCTTTAAAACCACCTCGTCGGCCAAATTTTTTGCCTTTTCTTTTAGGAAATCAATCTTTCTTTTTTTGTATTCGTTTATGTCCAGATCTATTATAATCTCTTTGTCGGTTTTTTTTCTTATAAGCTTTGATAAAATGTGCTGACAGGAAAAGAGCGTTTCTCCTCGTTTTCCGATTAAAACATGGGGCTCGTCCAAATCAACCGCGACTGAAACGCCCTCATCGTTTTTTTCCTCTACAAAAACCCTGCTCTCAAAACCCATCTTCTGAAAAAAAACGTCTGCCTCTTCTGAAATGATTTTTAATAATTCTTTATTTTTCATGTTTTTCTTCTTCCAGCTTTCTTTTTATAATCTTTTGCTGGACGATAGTAAAGAGAGTGCTCACAATCAAATAGACGGCTATCGCGCTGGGAATTCTTGTCAGAAAAAAGAGAAGAAGGGCGGGCATAAAATAATTTATATTTTTCTGGAAATTAGCTGAAAACCCGCCCTTTTTTGCCGGAGAAGCGATGTTTGCGGTGGTTATCTGGAAAAACTGCAACAAAGCCGCCAAAAATGCGAGAAAGATATTGGGCTGATTAAGATCAACTATTCCAAGAAGGGTGGTATTGATAATTTCGGGGCGGGGGATAAATCCGTAAAGATGGACAAAGTTGTCTCCGTTCAGTCCCCCAAGAAAAACTCTGTATAGAGCAAAAAGAATCGGCAATTGCAAAAAAACAACAATCATTCCCAAGAGAGGATTTATTTTCTGACCTTTGTAAAGGGCCAGAAACTCTTTGGTCAGCGTTTCTTTGTCGTTTTTGTATTTTTCCTGAAGTTCCTTTATTTGGGGCTGGATTTTTTGAAGAACAAGCTGCGACTTGGTTGCCCTATCCTGAAGAGGCCAGAGAAGTAATCTGATAAAAACAGTGAAAAGAATCACCGCTATCCCGAAATCATGGCCCGGGGTATAGACGTAAAACAATATTAAGAGATTGAATAGAGGCTGCCAAAATATTTTTTGGAATATGCTCATTTTTTTTCCTGAATTAGATGGGCTTTTTCAAGCGCCTTTTTGACTGTTTCTTTGATCTCCAAAAAGTCCGGCTTTGCTGATTTTTTGGAAACAAACATGCAAATATCGTATCCCTGTCTTATCCGGGGAAAAAGCTCTCTTGATATTTCCCTCAATCTTCTTTTCATCAGATTTCTTTCGTGCGCCTTTTTAGAAAATTTTGATGAAACTACGAATCCTATTCTTGAATTTTCTCGGTTATTTGAAAAAAACTTCAAAAACAAAAAATCGTTTCTAACGCTTCTGCCAAATCTCTGAACCGTATTAAAATCTTTACTTTTTTTAAGGCGGTTATTTTTTTTAAGCACGCTTTTAGAATTAAACGGTCAATTTTTTCCTTTTTTTCCTTCTTCTTCTTTGCAACACCCTCTTGCCTCCGCTTGTTTTTTTTCTTTTCAGAAAACCGTGCGTTTTTTTGCTTTTTCTTTTTTTCCCTCTGTTTGTTACGCTCATATTTTTATTTTTTAAATCACGTATAAATTAGTATACTATCCAAAGATTATGGGGTCAAACGCCAATAACCAGACAAATTTCACATTTTATCCACAGCTTTTGCACAATCAACCCCGAAGGGCTTGATTTGTCTTGGTTTTTTAGATTAGTATAATGAAAAAAGAAGAAATGGCTATGAAAAAAGAAGATCTTTGGCAAGCAGTCCTTGCCCAAATTCAACTTAATCTTTCTCCTGCCAATTTCGCCACCTGGTTCAGAAATACCGACATTTTCCTTTCAGACAAAGGAATGATTGTTGTCTCCGTTCCCAGCAATTTTGCCAAAGAATGGCTTGAGAAAAAATATGAAAAAATGATACTCAAAACATTAAGAGACCTTGACGAAACAATAAAGAATATTGAATTCAAAGTTGTCCCCCTGACCCCAGAAAAAACTCCTCGTCCCAGGGCCGTTCAGGCACATCCTGCCCAGCTCAATTTTGAGGAATTCTCTTTTGACAAAGAAACATCTCTTAATCCAAGATACACTTTTGATAATTTTGTTGTTGGGCCGTTTAATGAATTAGCCCAAGCGGCCGCTTGGGCGGTAAGCGAAACTCCGGGTAGCGTTTATAATCCATTTTTTATATATGGAGGAGTGGGGCTCGGAAAAACCCACCTTCTCCAAGCAATCGGCAATAAAGTGATGGGCGTATTCCCTGAAAAGAAAATTAAATACACAACCTCGGAAAAATTCACAGGAGAGATTATAAACTCCATCAAGAATAAAAGCATAGACAAGCTCAAAGATGAATACAAGAAATATGACCTTTTAATTGTTGATGACGTCCAATTTTTGTCCGGAAAAGAAAAAACTCAGGAAGAATTCTTTCATCTTTTTAACGCCCTGTATCAGGACAACAAGCAAATAATCATTTCATCCGACCGTCCCCCGAAAGCAATAGCAGCCCTTGAGGAAAGATTAAAATCAAGGTTTGAGGGAGGGATGATAGCAGACATAAGCATTCCCGATTTTGAAAGCAGGATTGCCATTTTAAAACAAAAAGCGCAGGAAAAAAGCATGATTGTTGATGATGGATCGCTTGAATACATCGCCTCTGCCATCCAAAGCAATATCAGGAAACTTGAGGGCGCTTTGAACCGACTCGTGGCCGCGCAAAAGATCAACAATGAGGATTTAAACCCCGAAACAACGAAGAGAATATTGAAAAAAGTAATTCATCCCAACTTTCAGCGACTTACTTTCCAGAAAGTAATACAAATCGTTTCCGAATTCTACAGCGTTCCCCAAAAAGAGATATTCCTTGAATCCAGAAAAAAAGAAATCGTCAAGCCGAGACAGCTTATAATGTATTTCTTAAGAAAGGAAATGAATTTCTCGTTCCCGTCCATCGGAAAAAAGCTCGGAGGAAAGGACCATACAACGGTCATCTATTCTTTTGAGAAGGTTTGCAAAGACTTAGAGAAAAACGAGGGTTTGGCCGAAGAAATAAATTCCATAAGAGAGAAGCTTTATTCTGAATAAGCTGTGAATTTCTTGTGAGAAAAAAGGCGGGCGGTATTTTCAACAAAAATAAAACGCAATTATCCCAAGATTTTCAAAACATTTTCCACATCTTTTTAAGAGTTTTTTATAAGCAAAACACCCGCTAAAAATAAGGAAGAAAACAACTTATCAACATCTTTTTTAGCAATAATATTAATAATAATTTTATAAAAATATGAAATTTACTATATTAAAAGAAAACCTGTCAAAGAGTTTGCAGGCAGTAGAAAAAATTACCGGAAAAAATTTGGTATTGCCGATATTAAACAACGCTCTTTTAAGCGCGGAGAAAAATTCATTGAAATTAACAACGACCGATTTAGAAATAGCCATTAGTTTCTGGAGTTTGGCAAAAATAGAGCAAGAAGGTGAAATTACGGTGCCGGTAAAAATTTTAAGCGGTTTTGTGTCGTTTATCGGCGATTCCAAGGTAGAGATATCGGCCAAGGGAAAAATCTTTCATATATCGGGCAAAGGATATAAAACACAAATCAAAGGGCTTGATCCAAAAGATTTTCCCATTATTCCTAAGATAGAGAGAAATGACTGGATAGAGATAAATCCAATCGCCCTTTGCGAAGGCATAAGTCAGGTTATAGATTTTTGCAGCATTACGCAGGCAAGGCCAGAACTTTCGGGGATCTATTTTGAGTTTTCAAAAGAACAGCTAAAGATTGTAGCAACAGACAGTTTCAGATTGGCCGAAAAAACATTGCTTTTTGAAAAACCGCAAGCCATGTCTTCGGGAAAATCATTTATTCTTCCCAAAAACGCAGCGCGGGAAATTGTAAATCTTTTTTCTAATGCGCAGGAAAAAATAAAGATTTATTTCTCTCCGAACCAGATAATGCTTGAGTCTTGTTTTAACAGAACGCAAAACCCCCAAATTCAGCTCATATCCCGCCTGATAGAGGGAGAGTTTCCCAACTACAAAGAAATTATACCCAAGGATCACAAGACAAGAATTGTTGTTTCCAGGGAGCAATTTTTGGCAGGAATTAAATCGGCCAGCGTTTTTAGCGGAAGAGGCAACGAGCTTAAGGTGGAGGTTGATTCTCAAAAAGACTTTTTTGGAGTTTTTGCGCAGGATACAGAGATCGGAGAAGCCAACATAAGCATTCCCGCAAAAATTGAGGGTGAGAGAGTAAGCACCTGTTTTAATTACAGATTTTTAATGGAGGGAGCGGCCAAGCTGAAAAGCAAAGAAATATTTTTCGATCTCAACGGAGAGGGTGGGGCTGGGTTGATAAAAGACGCGGGAGCAGAGAAGAATTTTGTCTATATATTAATGCCGATTAAGCAAAGTTAATTATGTTTCGTTCGCTTTCTGACCTCCTGATTAAAAGATCTAAAAAAATACAGGGCATTTTTACTGGGAAGAAAAAAATCCCGCGCATTCTACACAAGGGCAAGAAAGACAAGCTTTCTGTAAAAAGCAGGCGCGCAAAAAATTCCCGAATATTCTCTAGGGATAATTTTTAAAAGTTTTTTCTATAACGCGATGCCAGATCTGTCCCGCGACAGACACGGCCGCTGTTTTTACCATCGAAGAATTGTCGTTGTTTCCAACCCACACCCCCACAACCGCAGATCGGGTATAACCAACAGTCCAGCCGTCTCGAAAGCTGTCCGTAGTTCCGGTTTTTGAAGCGGTCCATTTTTCGGGAAAATAAAGCGGAGATCTGCTCCCAAAAACAGGAGCGCGGGCATCGTTATCGGAAAGTATATCGTTAATCATTTCGCAAAATTCCGGATTAACTACTCTTTTGGGCGCGCGATTTATTTCCTTTATAATCTCTCCGCGGGCATTTTCTATTTTTAAAATATTTGTTGTCTGATACCTTACTCCGTTGGTGGCAAATATGCCGTAAGCAGAGGTCATTTCAAGAAGTTTTACTTCTCCTCCCCCGAGAACAAGGGCCGGTCCATAAAAAGAAGAAGGCTGGTTAAGGGTTGTAATTCCAAAATTTTTCGCCGTTTGTATGCTTTCTTCAATGCCCGCAAAATAGAGAAGTGTTTTTACCGCCGGAATGTTTAAAGATTGCGCCAGCGCTTCCCTGAGAGTTACCTGCCCCCTGAATTTGCCATCATAGTTTCTGGGGATGTAATCATTTCCTCCCCATTTTCCAAAGTTAGTCAATTCGTCAATAACCACAGAAGACGGGGTATATCCGTTTTCAAACGCCGTAATGTAAACAAACGGTTTGAAAGCGGATCCAGGCTGCTGTCCCTTGCCGTAAACAGAAACATTAACCTGGGGATCAAGCATGCAATTTAACCCCGATGTGCAGTTTTTTGGGAAAGATTCTGCAAAAAAATCCTTTGAGCCGATCATGGCCAATATTTCTCCTGTTTTGGGATTAATCGCCACAATTGAAAGATTGTGGGCGTTATAATTTTTGATTCTTTCCCCCTCTTCTTTGGCTATTTTTTCAACGTCGCTTTGCAATTCCCAATCAAGGGTTGTATAAACCTTGAGCCCGTTTTCTTTTAAATATTCCTCCCCGAATTCTTTTAGAAGATAATCCCTTACATATAGAACAAAGTGAGGGGCTTTTGTAGCGCTAAATCTTTTAACAAATTCTAATTGAACGTTTTTTGCCTCTTCAAGTTCTGCTTGGGAAATGAAAGTTTCTTTAAACATTCTTTCCAGGACATAATCTTTTCTTTGCAATATGCCCTGATCCCCGTTTTTTGAGAAAGGATAGTAGGTGCTTGGGGCCTTGATCGCCGCTGCCAGCGCCGCTGCCTCGGGCAGGGTAATCTCTTTTACAGATTTGTTAAAATAAGCCCTTGATGCCTCCCCCGCGCCGTAAATATTAGGTCCAAAAGGGATTTGGTTTAAATACCATTCTAAAATCTGGTCCTTGGAGTATTTTCTTTCAAGCTCTAATGTCAGTATGATTTCTTTTATCTTTCTTGAAGCGCTTTTTTCCAAAGTAAGAAAAGTGGAGCGGATTAGCTGTTGAGAAATGGTTGATCCGCCATAAGTGGGTTTTTTTATTTTCAGATTAATAAGGATGGATCTTGCTATGCCTCTGAAATCTACGCCCCGGTGTTTATAAAATTTTGCATCTTCTGTCGCTAAAACCGCCTTGATCAAAAAATCAGGGAATTCGTTTAATTTCGCGATTTCTCTTTTTTCTTCTCCGTATATGGTATAAAGCAGGACTTCGCCGGTTCTGTCATAAATTTTTGTGGGCTGGGAAAGCTGTCTTTCCTCAAAAACTTCCGGCCTTGGCAGATCTTTTGCGTAGTAAATGAAAATGATAAATAGCAGGGCAGTTCCTGTCAAAAATAAGAAAAGAAAAAACCTCAAAAGATTTTTCCATTTGCCCCTTTCTTTAAAAATGCGGATTTTTCTTCTTGTTTTCATAAAGTCAACCCCCCCGCCAAGGCGGGGGGGGTTATAATTATCCTTCTTCTTCGAGTTCATCGCCATATTCGTCTTCATCCTCTTGATCGCCCTCCTCCGGCGCATTGTCTCCTTCTTCGGTTGTTTCTTCGCTGTCGTCTGTCCAATCCTCTTCTTGGTTTAAAACGAAGAGCTTGTCAGTATATTGCATAATTTTTATTTTTTTAAAATTCCGCGACCTTTATAAGCTTATAAATCTATTATATTTATATATAAAATTTTTTGTCAACCCAAAAATCTTTATAAAACATTTTTGCACGAGAAACAAGAACATTTATATGCCGGGCTTGCTTTTTAAATGCAAAGCGCAGCAAATGGCAACTCCCAGGGCGTCAGCTGCGTCGTCTGATTTCGGAATTTCCTTTAACTTTAATATTTTTTTAATTGTTTTCTGTATTTCTGGTTTTTGAGCCCGGCCATATCCGGTTAGATTCATTTTAACAAAGAGGGGAGTAAACTCAAAAACAGCTATTTGCTTTTTGGCGGCTGTCAAAAGGATAACGCCCTTTGCTTGCGATACGGGAATAACAGTTTTCAGATTTTTAAAGAAAAATATTTTTTCTACGGCCAGTATGTCGGGTTTAAATTTTTTTATAAGACCGCCCAAATGATATTCTATTTTTTTTAATCTTTCTCCGTCAAGAAATTCCGGACTGGTTTTTATGCATCCAAAATCAAGGCAGACAAATTGCAATTGCCCCCCTTTCTTTGAGGCCCTTATTATGCCATATCCGGTTGTGGCAGTCCCGGGGTCAAGGCCGATAATTATCATAATTCCTCCTGTATCCTTTTTAGATTTGAATATATTTCTTGTACATCATCGTTTTCATCAAGCGCAACAAAGAGATTATTAAGCGCGGTTTGGGAATTCTTATCCATTGATATCTCTTCTTTGGGAACCCATCCGGGCGCACTGGAATTTATTTTTATACCCGCTGTTTCTATTTCTTTTTTAATTTTTTCCATTTCTTCCGGTTTTGTATAAATTTCCATAATGGGCCCATTCCATTTTAGATTTTCGGCCCCCATTTCAATAATTGAAAGCTCAATATCTTCTTTATTTGATTTCTCCCCAGGGATGCATTTTATTACGCCATATTTTTCAAAAAGCCATCTAACGGATCTTTCCGGGACTATTTTCCCTCCGTAATGACTAAAAATTTGCTTTAATTCGTTAATAGTGCGGTTTTTATTATCGGTAATTCCCTCCACGATTATTGCTATATTGCCCGGTCCCATTCCCTCATAAATAAATTCCTCTAAATTTTCTCCCTCCATTCCCCCCGCTCCCTTTTTAATAGCGCGCTCAATGTTTTCGCTTGGCATATTAAATTCTTTGGCCTTTTCAATGGACATTCTCAATTTAGAATTACTAACGGGGTCTTGGCCTTCCCTTGCCGTAATTGAAATACTGCGGGCAAGCTTGGAAAAAATTTTTCCCCGTTTTTTGTCTTCGATTTCTTTTTTATGCTTTATCCCCGCCCAGTGGCTATGCCCCGACATATTTAAAAATTTTTTGATTTGTCCAGTTTTAATTTATAAACTATCGCGCTGCTTGTCAAAAAAAGAGCGAGGAAAGATCCTTGAAAAAATGGCGCGAAAATATCTTGGTAATCATATTTTTTAAAGTTTTTATTCTCAATTATTGGAGGGGTCGCGCGGTTAGCGCTTATTTTTTTATGAGAATTCAAAGCCCTTGGCGTGCCCCCCGCCCTTAGGCTTGTTTGCCAGTTTTGAAAGCTTGATCCTCCAAGATCCGGGCTGATCCTTTCCATAGTTTTTTTGGTTAGATTGCTTCCCTCAAACCATCCGCCCCCGCACTCTACAGAATCAATCAGATTATTCTTTTCATCTGAAAGCAAAATGTCCAGACCATCGTTATTTAATATGTTTTTATATATCATATCCGCCCCGATATTTGGAATTGTTTCATCATTTCCCCTTTCAAGCAGAAAATAACCATGAGCGTCAATTGTGCCTTCCAGCTTTACTTCTTTTTTGTCGCCAAAGCTCATTTTCCATCCGGAAAGATTTATTTTTTTATCTGTATTGTTGTATAGTTCTATCCATTCGTTTCGCCAATTTTCACTATCGCCCATCCAGGCGATTTCATTAATCACAATCGCTGATTTTAAAAAAGAATGACACGAAAGAGGAGAAAAAAGCAAAATAAGGGCAATTGCAGATAAAAAAAGTCCAATCCCTTGCTTGGTGCTTGACATCCAATTCATTATTTATTATAATATATAAAGTCCCTGGCTGAAAAGGGATTCTACTTAGCTCTGGGAAAAGTTGGGTTGCGGCTCGACTCTTCCTCGGTATTTTCCTGGTTTGCGTGCCCAGCACCAAGAATTTCAGCCAGGGATTTAAAATTTATTCCAATTATTCGCTTGCCATTTTTTCTACCTCTTCTATGGTTGTTATTCCTTTCAGTATTTTTAAGAAACCATCCTGATACATGCTTACCATGCCTTTTTGAATCGCCATTTTTTTTATCTCGGGAATGGACGGATTTTTCAGAATTAAGCCCTCTATCTCATCGTCTACGAGCACGGCTTCAAATATGGCAATCCTTCCTTTATATCCGGAAAAGTTGCAGAATTTGCATCCTTCTGGTTTTATAATTTTTAAATCAGGAGATTTAATGTCAATTTCAAACCTTTTTGCTATTCCAGAAAGCGTATTTTTTATTTTAGTCATTTCCTCTTGTGTTGGCGTCTGCCAGAAGGAACAATGAGGGCATGCTTTTCTGACCAAGCGCTGGGCAACCGCCATGTTAATCGCCGGTGCAATATTGGTCGGTTTGGCTCCCAAAGAAACTAGTCGGGGGATGGTTCCCGCAGCATCGTTTGTGTGAAGAGTAGAGAAAACCAAATGACCGGTTAAAGAGGCCTGCATTGCTATATCGGCTGTTTCAAGGTCTCTTATTTCTCCGACCAAAATGACATCCGGATCCTGCCTTACAATTGCCCTCAGGCCGCTTGGGAAGTTATATCCCTTTTCTGGATGCACCTCTGTTTGGGAAACGCCCTCGATTCGGTATTCTATGGGATCTTCGATGGTTATAATTTTAATTTCGGGTTGGTGAATGAATTTCAAAAAGGCATAAAGGGTCGTGGTTTTACCAGAGCCGGTTGGCCCGGTAACAATAATCATGCCGTTTGGTTTTTGAATTTCTTTTTTGAATATTTCAAGCAGATCTTGCCTAAGGCCAAGCTGGTCAATGTTTTTCAAGCTTTCAGGATTTAAAATTCTCATTACGATCGTTTCCCCATAATCTGCGGGAAGGGCAGAGGTTCTGATTTCAACTTCCTTTTCCGATTTATTTTTGGGCAGAAAAAAAACAACAGAAAAGCTTCCATCCTGCGGCCTGTCGTAAATATTAAGTTTTAACCCGGCCAAAAGTTTTATTCGGGAAACGAGCAGGCGATAAGCTTCTCTGGGAAGCGTTATTACGTCCTGCAAAAGCCCGTCGATTCTTATGCGTATTTTTACAATTTTTTCTTCTGGCTCAAAATGAATATCGGAGGATGAAAGCAATATGGAGCCAATAAGGATTATGCTCAAAAGATCGCTTACGTCTTTTGACAGATTTTCTTCTATGGTCTTTTTCAAATCGGAAACGCTTTGAGCGTTTTTGGTGCAGAGATCGGAGATTTGTTTGGATATTTCCACCTTTCCTGTGATTTGGACCATAAATCTAAAATAGATTAAAAATTAATTTCTCTTAATAAATTATATATTATTTCTCTGCTTATCTCTAATGAATTAGTTTTCCCAGAGAAAAGAGTCCTGCCTTTTTTTTCTTTGGCGTTAAAAAAAGTGGCGATTTTTTTAACTTCATCTTGGTTGGGCGAATAAAAAACCCCGCCCGATTTCAATCCGGAAGCGCGCTTTTGCCATAAAACAAGCAGTTTTGGCAAAAAAATCAATTCTCCGCGAAGCATTTTTATTAAATTAACGATATTTGCCTCTTTTTTTAGGTTGTCTTCTTTTGGGGATAAGGCAAAGAGATTCAGTTCTTCAACAAAATCCAGATTATTAAGAGAAAAAGCGCCCAATTCTTTTTTTGAGGGCAAAGAATTCGGAAGAATTTTATCGAGGATTTTTTGAAAATCCGGGCCAAATTTTTTTAAATGAAATATCGCTCCCATATCCGCATTCTTCTCGCCCTCCATGTTATAATAATAATCTAAAATACCGAAGGAAAGATTGGTGGCTGTTGTTTCGTCAAAAATTTCCTGGTTCAGAGATTGAATAAAATTAAAGGCCAGAAGAGAGAATGGTTTCTTTGATTCGATTAAATTAATTTTTCCGTATTCCTGATTATTGGCGCTATTGTCAACGTTTATTATCGGGCGCTCAAAAAAAATCTTGAAATTCTCTTCGTAAAAAGCACCAAGATCTTCCAGAGATTTTATGCCGATATTTATTATTAATTCAGGATTTTTGTCCCAATCCTCCAGAACTTCAAGACTGATGTCTTCTGCATCAATTTGCCCCTCTTTTAGGGTGAGAAAAAATTTAAGATCCCGCGCGTTTTTTTTATAATACACGTCCGATACGATTCCCGCTTTATTGTCGATTCTTAAAACAGCGCTTTTTAGCTCGTTTATTTTGATCGGAGATGGCAAAGATAATGATTTGGACGCGGATTGGGGAAGCCGTAGTTTTACAATTTTCCCTAATTTCTTTAGAGTATAAAAAAGAGAAAAAATAGCCGCCAGATAATCCGGGCTGGTTTTTCTCTGATCGCCCAAAAGCAAAATACGCTGGTTGCTGCTTATCAGGCTTTTAATTTCGGGAATTTCAATCATGTTTTATCATAAATTAGCCCCTTTTCTTGCAAAAGTCAATGAAAAACAAAAAAATCTATTTAACCAGTTCGCCGGGACAGACAAAAAAACTAGGATATTCTTTTGCCCGCCAAATCTTGTCGAGCAAAATACGACATAAAAAAGCGCTGATCATTGCCATAAAAGGAGAATTGGGCGCCGGGAAGACGACATTTTTGAAGGGGTTTGGCGTTGGTCTCGGGATAAGGGAGAAAATATTAAGCCCGACCTTCGTTATTCTAAAAAGATTTGACATGCAGGGGCGAAGTTTTAAGAATTTTTATCATTTAGATTGTTATCGCGTCAAAGACGAAAAAGAAGCAGAAGCGCTGGGCTTTAAAGAAATAATTCTTTTGGAAGAAAACATTATGGCGATAGAATGGCCGGAAAATATCAAAAATTTGATAGGGGAAAATATATATAAAATAAAAATTAAAATTAAGAGAAAAAAAAGAGAAATCACCTTTTACCTCCCCAAAGGACCCAAGGACTAAAACATGGAGCAGAAAAAAATAATTATTATTGACGGAAACGCAATAGTTCATCGGGCCTATCATGCGCTTCCCCTGCTTACAACAAAAAAAGGCGAACCCATAAACGCGGTATATGGATTTTTTTTGGTACTTTTTAGGGCAATCAAAGAATTAAAGCCCGACTACATCGCGACTGCCTTTGATATGGCCGCGCCCACTTTTAGAAGTAAAATCTACCAGCAATATAAAGCCAAAAGGCCCAGAGCTCCCGATAGTTTGCACAATCAAATTCCTGTAATAAAAAAAATACTCTCAACCTGCAAGATAAGCGTTTTTGACAAAGAGGGTTTTGAGGCGGATGACCTCATAGGCACGATTGCGAATCTTTCCAAAAAAGCACAAATCTATCCTCCCATAGAAATTATAGTAATTACAGGAGACCTAGACGCCCTTCAGATAGTTGACAAACAAACAAAGGTTTATCACTTGCGTTCGGGCGTAAAAGAGATGATCTTATGCGACGAAGATTACATTAGGGAAAAATTGAAAATAAATCCTAGCCAGATTCTTGATTATAAAGCGCTAAGGGGAGATCCTTCTGACAACATTCCCGGAGTTTTGGGCATTGGAGAAAAAACAGCTGCCAATTTAATAAGCGAGTTTAATAATCTGGAGAATTTATATTATCATCTTGAGCATCACACCTCCAAGGGGGAAAAAATTTCCTTAAAAATTGCGGAAAAATTAAGGAATTTCAAAGAACAGGCCTTTTTTTCAAGAGATCTTTTAAAGATAGTAATCAACGCTCCCATAAATTTTAACTTAAAAAATTGTCGAATATCCAAAATTGACAAGAAAAAAATAGAAACAATTTTTAGAGAACACGAATTCCACACTCTAATCAAAAGATTGCCGGAAATTTTTGGAAAAATGGATTCGGGCAAAGAAACGAAAAACGCTCCAATAGGCGAGCAAATCCCGCTCGCTTTATAAAGATTAAGTTTTTTTTGATATAATCTATATATGCAGATAAATCCCGTTTTTGTGAACGGCTTCATTAATTTTCTAATCGGCGCGGGTTTTTGTTACTGTGCCTTTGTGATTTATTCTTCTTTAAAAAGGAATTTTAAACTCCGTGATTTATATTATGCAATTTTTTGGCTTTTGGGAGGAATTTTCAATCTTTCTCTAATCGCCCCTTCTTTTTTTCAGGAAGCGCGTCCAGGGGTTTCTGGCATAATTCTTGGGTTTGTTTCGTTGCCTGCGATAGGGGCTCATATTGTTCTTGCCCCGCTTTATCTCATATCAAGGATATCTTTAAGAAAAACAATAAACATAATCTCTGTTTTTTTGGGCGTATTAATTTTTGCCCTGTTTTTAATCTATTTTACCCCCCGGATTAATGCTCGCGGGTTTTTACATGATGGAATCAGCGATCAGAAAGCGCTTGGCTACGCCGGCTCATTTGTTCTCATTGCCTTTATGGCTATTTGTTTTTTGATTATCTGGAAAGAATCAAAATCGGGAGCTATAAGTTTTAAAAATCTTTCTTCGTTTTATTCCCTGTATGCTATAATTATCTATATATCTGTCGCTATTCCATATGTTTTAGCCGCAATTCCGGGTAAATTCTTTTACTTGTTTTATTTAACTATTCCGTTTCTTGTTTATTTGTCTTATGGAGAGAAAAAATCAAAAAACTAGCATATTTTTTAAGATATTTTTGGGGGTTTTATCCATAAATTTATTATCCAATATATTTTTTGCTTATATTATTTACAGCGGATACGAGGGTATCATTTCTCAAATCAGACCTTTTTTATCCCCCGATTCCTTCAAAAACATAGAAGTAAACATATATAATACTTGGCTGGTGGCGGCCTCTTCTCTTTTATTCGTCGTGCTGATGGCCGTTCTTTTTACGATTCTTTTTGCCAATAAAGTTTTAAAACCCCTCAATAAGCTTTTGGACGCGGTAAGCGAGGCAAAAAAAGGAAATCTTGATATTCGCGTCAAGGTAATTTCATCGGATGAAATCGGAGAGCTTTCAGAAGAATTTAATTCTATGATTGCGCAGTTAAAAGACACAAAAGAGGCGCTTGAGGACGAGAGGGCGATTTTAGAAATAAAAGTGAAGGCGCGCACAAAAGAACTGGAAGAATTGGCGCAGGGGTTGGATGAGAAAATCAAAGAAAGGACAAGAGAGCTGCAGGGCAGAATAGAGCAGCTTGAAAGATTTCATCGCTTGACTGTCGGCAGAGAAATGAAAATGTTGGAGTTAAAAAAAGAATTGGACGCGCTTAAAAAATCAAGTAAAAAGAAAAAATGAAAGAGAGGCTGTCAAAAAAAGAAGCTCAAAAGTTAATGCAGATGCCGGGCAATGTAAGGGGAGGCGTAATTTTGGCAAACCTTGAGTTTATAAGACAAAAAGCGGGTCAGTCGGAAATGGGAAGAGTTCAGGAAAGATTAAAAGAGATGGGCATCGCTTTTAATCTTAAAGAGCTAAAACCCATGGAATTTTATCCGGAGGCCTTAAGTGTTTTAACGGTTCTTTTGGTAAAAGAAATTCTTAATTTAGACGATAATGGCGTTTTTGAGATGGGAAAGGCGGGGATTAAACTCTCTTTGTTTATAAAGACCTTGACTAAATATTTTATTTCTCTCAGGCAATGCTTTGAAGAAAGCCCCAGATATTGGCAAAAGCATTTTGATTTTGGAGAATTAGAGCCCATAGAGCTTAACGAAGAAAGAAAATACGCAATAATAAGAATAAAAGGATACAAATATCATCCGATAATGTGTCTTTATCATCGGGGATATTTTCTGCAGATAGCGGAATTAGTTCTTGGAAGATCCGGAGCGTCTATTGAAGAAACAAAGTGTGTGCACAAAAAAGATCCTTATCATGAATATATAATTCGCTGGAAATAAACTTTGCCAAAAAATTTTTTCCCCTGTCAGAACAAAAATATAATATGTGTTTTTTTCGCTCAAAAAAAGGGCAGACATCAGAACAAAGAAAAGAGATTTTAAAAATCAAAGACGATCTGAATGAAATCGCAGGATATCTCAACGATTTTTTGGATTTTTTGCCTCTTGCTATATGTGATTTGAGCCCCTCGGGGGCGATTATGAACATTAACAAAGAGCTAGAGGTTCTGTCCGGTTTTTATTCTCTTGATATTGTTGGCAAGAATTTTTCGGAAATATTTTTGGAAAAAGCGCGGATACAAGAGTTGATCGCGCAGGCGCGCAAAAAAGGAGTGATAAAAAGTCAGGAATTTACCCTAAATTCAAAATCGGACAAGCGAATTTCAGTAAACGTTTCAATTGCTGCCCGCAGGGATAAAAACGAAGATATAATTGGATATTTTGTGGGCGTTATTGACATAAGCGTTTTGGGTGAGATACGCAGCAAAATGGAGAAGGAACTTTTTGTAAGGACTGCCGACTTAGAACAGTCAAGGGCCGCTCTTTTAAACATGCTTGAGGATACTGAATTAGCCCGGGCGAGGGCAGAAGAAGAAAAGAAAAAAACAGAAACAATTTTTACAAATTTTGTAGACGGATTGCTGGTTTTTGATCTGAACAAGCGCCTTGAACTAATAAATCCCAAGGCGGAAACGCTTTTATCTGCAAATAAAAAAGAATTAATTGGAAAAAAGATAGACGAATTGTCATTTGTGCCCGGGATAAAAATGCTCAATACGAAAATGAAAGGAGAGTTAAAAGAAGTTTTTCGCCAAGAATTGGTTTTGGGAGAAAAGCTTTATCTTGAAGTGACAACCAATTTCATACTCGCTCAAAACCAGAAAATGGCCTTCCTTGTGATTCTTCACGATATCACTCGCGAAAAAGAAATCGAGCAAATAAAAAGCCAGTTTGTTTCTGTGGCCGCCCATCAGCTAAGAACTCCGCTATCCATAATCAAATGGAGTTTAGATATGGTGCTTAAAGGAGATGCCGGAAAAATTACAAATCAACAAAAAGATTTTCTTTCCAAAACCTTCCAAACCAATGAAAGACTTATAAGAATTATCAATGACCTTTTGAATGTGGCAAGGATAGAGGAGGGAAGATACGTTTATCAGCCAAAAATTCTTGAGTTTAATGAGCTCGTGGGGCAGGTTTTTGATTCTCTTAAAGATCTGGCAAAAATAAAAAAACTTTCTTTCAAATTAAACATCGTGGATAGCAGCAAACCAAAAGTTGTTAAGGTTGATATAGAGAAAATGAGCTTGGCTATGAAAAATTTATTGGAGAATGCGATAAACTATACAAAGGGTGGTGGAAAGATTTTGGTGCAGCTTGAGCGCAAGGATAAGCATTTGGAATTTTCTGTCAAAGATACGGGAGTAGGAATTCCAAAAGAACATCAGGCAAGAATATTTTCAAAATTTTTCAGAAGTGCCAATGTAATAAAAATGGAAACCGATGGAAGCGGTTTGGGGCTTTTTATCGCTAAAAACGTAGTTGAGGCCCATGGAGGAAAAATTTGGTTTACCTCCGAAGAAAACAAAGGCACAACATTTTTCTTTACTTTACCAACGGTTATTTAAATCTTATAATTTAAAAACATCATTTGACACATTGTTTTGTTAAAAGTTAAAATAAATTATGGCAAAAAAAATCCTGATTATAGAAGACGAGGAAATCCTTCTGGATTTGCTTAAAAGGAAACTCTCAGGTATGGGATATGAGGTTTTTTCTGCCCCAGATGGCGCCTCGGGACTGGAAGCAATAAAAGAAATAATGCCAGACCTTATTTTGCTTGATATTATATTGCCGAAGATGGGAGGGTTTGAGGTGATGGAAAAAGCCCAAAACGATGAAACCATAAGCAATATACCAATTGTAATTATTTCTAATTCCGGCCAGCCGGTTGAGCTGGATAAGGCTAAGAAGCTGGGGGCCCGAGATTGGCTGATCAAAACAGATTTTAATCCCCAAGAAGTCGTGGAGAAGGTGATACAACAAATAGGCTTGGCCAATTAAATTATTAAAACTAAAATAATATGGGTTCAAAAATACTCGTAGTGGAAGATGATAAATTTTTAAGAGAGCTTATTTGCAGAAAGCTTATAAAAGAAGGATATGATGTCCATGAGGCAGTAGACGGAGAAGATGGTTTAAAGAAAGCAAAAGAAGCAATGCCAGATCTTGTTTTGCTTGATCTTATTTTGCCCGGAATTGATGGTTTTGAAGTTCTGGCGCGAATAAAAGAAAATCCAAAGACCTCAATACTGCCCATTGTTATCCTTTCAAATCTGGGACAAAAAGATGAAGTAGAAAAAGGATTAAAGCTGGGCGCTATTGATTTTCTGATTAAGGCTCATTTCACCCCCGAAGAGATTGTTGAAAAGATAAGGGCTATTCTTGCCAAGACCGCGCGCTGATTTTTCTTCCTCCCAAAAACATAATTTGTTATCCATGCCCGAATTGCCCGAGGTGGAAACCACAATTAACGAACTTAGAAAAAAAGTCCTTAACAGGACTTTTATTGATCTTTGGATCGGTGAAAAATCGCTTATAAAAAAACCCAAACCCAAAACATTTAGAAAAGAAATCTCTGGAAAACGAATAAAAAATATAAAAAGAAGGGGAAAGTTGATTTTGTTTGAACTTTCTGGCGAGAAAATTCTTGTTATTCATCAAAAATTGACCGGCCATCTTTTGGTTGGAAAATGGAGAAAAAAGAATAATAGCTGGGTTCCGATCGGCAGAAATTCTTTACAAGATCCCGCAAATAGATTTATCCGCTTGGTCTTCCAGTTGGACAAAGGATTAATGATGGCTTTTTCTGATCTGCGAAAATTTGCCAGCGCAGAGCTTTGGGAGAGAAAACTATTGGAAGAATCAGGAAGGCTTGAAAACATCGGTCCCGACCCCCTTGAAAAATCCCTCACCCTAAATGAATTTCAAAAGATTTTCAAAAAAAGAAAAGGAAGGGTAAAGCACGCTCTAATGAATCAGAAAATTATATCGGGCGTGGGCAATATCTATTCTGATGAAATTCTTTTTGAAGCCGGCATTTATCCCCTTCGCTTAGTTCAGTCGCTTGGAGAGAAAGATCTTAAAAAAATATATTTAACCACAAAAAAAATTCTTAAAAAGTCAATCAAGGCTGGCGGGGAGAGTATTTCGGATTATAGAAGGCCGGATGGCTCCAGGGGAGAATTCGATAAATTTAGAAAAATATATCGTCGCGAAGGGAAAAAATGCTTTTCTTGCAATGGATTAATTTCCAGAAAAAAAATAGGCAGTCGGTCAACTTATTTTTGCCCAAACTGCCAAAAATAAATGATATATCTTATATTGGGAAACAATTCATTTTTGATCAAAAAAGTCCTTAAAGACATCGCGCAGGAAAAAGAAAAAGAAGGGCGTCTTTCTGTCCGGGAGATTGATGTTAAAAAAACCCTCCTTTCCTCAATCATCAGGGATTTTTGGGGAAATGAAATTTTCAAACAAAATAAGCTGTTCGTTTTAAGATCAGCGAGCTCAAACCAATCTTTTATAGGAGATTTTATTGAATTTTTTGATAAAAAAGAATTGTTGGATGTCAGCTTTGTTTTTTTGGAGAAAGATCCTTGTTTGAAAGAAAGCCCCCTTTTTGAATTTATTAAAAAAAGAGGCAAAATTATTAAAATATCAATCCCCAAAAGGAATGAAATTAAAAAGATAGCAGAGGAAAAAGCGCATAAAAGAGGATATCTGCTGGATTCCAAGACAACAGATCTTCTGCTTGATAATTGCCAGGAGGATATAGATTGTGTGCTCGTCGAGCTGGAGAAATTAATGGCCTACAAATTTAAAGAAAAAAATATTAAAGAAAAAGACGTCCTTCTTTTGACAAAATCACGGATTGAAACGGGAATATTCAAAACCATTGACGCTATTGCCAAAAAAAACAAGAAAGAGGCCTTGAGATTGATAGAAAATCATCTAAAGAGCGGGGATCCGCCCCTGTATCTTTTTAAAATGATAATTTTTCAATTCAGGAATTTATTATCAGTTAAAGAAGGAGAAGAAGGGGGCATAAATAAAATCACAGCAAATAATTTTTCTGGTATGCATCCATTTGTGGTAAAAAAGAGTCTTTTGCAGACAAAAAACTTTACCCTGCCCCAATTAAAAAAAATATACAAAAAATTGTTCCAAATAGACTTGGCAATAAAAAAAGGAAAAATTACCCCCAAAGAAGGATTAGAGTTGTTTATTTTGGATCTTTAGGAGTTTGGCGTTTTTAGATTTTATCCTTGCGCCGGTATTTTTTTTCAGAATATTGCTTTTTATGGCCTTATCAACGGCTTTATAAAGCAGGGGAAGCATTTTGCCCGCCTCTTGATATTGTTTTTTCTCAAGAAGTTTTTTGATTTGTTTTTCTATCTTTTGCAGTCTAATTTTCCGGCTCAAATTGCCCTTTTTTCTTGCAAGGGATTGGCGGAGGGCTTTTTTTGCAGATTTGGTGATTGGCATATATAATGAGACTCTAGCATATCATTCCAAAGAAATCAAGCATTAAAGCGCTTGAATAAGCAAAAAAACGGATTTAAAATAAAAAAATGAATATTTCTCTGAAAGAATTGACAAACAAGGCAAAAAATTTTCTTCCTCAGCCCATATTTAGGAGTTATCATTTTTTATTGGCGCTTTTTGGCGCGATAATATTCGGTTTTCCTTCAAAGAGAATCAGGGTTATAGGCGTTACGGGCACCAGTGGAAAATCGAGCGTTGTCAATTTAATTTCTTTAATTCTTAAAGAAGGCGGGCGAAGGGTTGCTTCCTTGTCTTCTGTAGAGTTTGCAATCCATGAAGAAAAATGGCCAAACAAGCTTAAAATGACGATGCCCGGAAGATTTTTTATTCAAAGGTTTCTTTCAAGGGCAGTGAAGGAAAAATGCGATTACGCGGTGATTGAAGTCTCGTCGCAGGGGATTGAACAGTCCCGCCACAAGTTCATAAATTTTGAGGCAAGCGTTTTTACAAATCTTTCTCCCGAACACATAGAGGCTCATGGGGGATTTGAAAACTATAAAAAAGCGAAAGGGAAATTATTCAGCAGTACAAAAAACATACACATTCTTAATTTAGACGATAAGCACTCGCCCTATTTTTTAGGATTTGAAGCAAGAGAAAAATATGGATATCGCTTAAAGAATTGCGATCCGGATATTAAAAAAACGAACGCCCAGATCCAGATAAAGAGTCAAAATATCATAGAGGCGGAATCTATTAGAAAATCTGTTGACGGAATAAGCTTTTTTGTGAAAAACAAAGAATTTAACATGAAATTGCGAGGGAAATTTAATGTTTACAATGCGCTGGCCGCCATATCTGCGGGGCTTTCTCAAAATATTGATTTAGAAACCTGCAAAAAAGCGCTTCTGAAGGCAAGAATTATTCCCGGAAGAATGGAAGTGGTTGTATCATCTCCATTTAGGATTGTTATAGATTATGCAGTTACGCCGGATAATTTAGAAAATATTTATAAAGAAATCAACGAATTATTTTTGCCAAAAAATCTTATTTGCGTTTTTGGGGCTTGCGGAGGGGGCAGGGATAAGTGGAAACGGCCCGCGCTTGGAGAGATTGCTTCCAGATATTGCAGAAAAATTTTACTTACAAACGAAGATCCCTATGATGAGGATCCAGCCCAGATTTTATCAATGATAAAGAGCGGAATCCAAAATCCAAAATTCCACCCCCAAAATTTATACGAAATTTTAGACCGAAAAAAAGCCATTGAAAAAGCAATTTCTTTAGCTAAAGAGGGCGATGTTGTAATAATAACCGGCAAAGGTTGTGAACCCTGGATTTGTCTGGCAGGAGGAAAAAAAATTCCCTGGGACGACAAAAAAATTGCCCTAGATGCGTTTAGGGGGAAAAAATATGAAAAAGAACTCATTTAGAATTTTAAGGCACCCTGCGGATTTAAAGATTAAAATTAGAGGAAAAAATAAAAAAGAAATTATTTCCGGAGCCATGAGCGCCATGTTTGTTTCGGCGGGTTTTTCAGGAAAAGGAAAGGTGATTAAGCGCGAAATAATCGTTAAGGCGCCTGATTTTGCGTCGCTGCTCGTTTCCTTTCTTTCGCACGTTTTATGCTTAAGCGATCTCTATAAAGAAGTATATTCAAGGCTTGAACCCCTGAAAATTGACGAAAAAAGAGTGAAAGGCACGCTTTGGGGTCAAAAAATTAGCAAACAGGATTTGATTATCAAGGGCGCCACCTTTCACGATTTAAAGATAAAAGAAGATAAAAACAAACACCTTTGCGCAACAATTCTTTTTGACACATAAAACTTGGAAAAATGATTCCTCAAAAAGAAATTATAAAAATAAACGATTTTTTGTGGGAAATCCCCCGATTTTTTAGAAAAGACATGAGGGTGCCCGTAAGAATTTATCTTTCAGAGGAAATGTTTCGGGATTGTTTCAGGGACAGATCGCTTGAGCAGCTAATTAATGTTTCTACACTTCCTGGAATCCAAAAATATGCGATAGCAATGCCAGATATTCACGAAGGATATTCTTCTCCTATTGGCGGAGTGGCCGCCATTCGCGCCGAAGATGGGATTATTTCTCCGGGAATGTGCGGATACGATATCAACTGCGGGATGAAGCTTTTAAAATCAAAAGCCACAGAAAAAGAGATTGGTCCGTTCATAGAAAAATTGGCCGCAGGGATTCAGCAGGCAGTTCCTTTCGGGCTTGGAAGGGAAAGCAAGATCAAATTAAGCGATAAGCAAATTAACGGAGTTTTAAAAGATGGCATAGAATTCTTAATGAAAGAAGGATATGCCCAGAAAAAAGATTTAGAAAATTGCGAAGCCAGAGGAAAGCTAATCTGGGCAGACTCGTCGGCCGTTTCATCTTTCGCAAAAAATCGGGGCAAGAATCAATTAGGAACTCTTGGAAGCGGCAACCATTTTCTTGAAGTGCAGAGAGTTGATAAAGTTTTTGATGATAAAATTGCGCGGGCATTTGATTTGTTTGAGGGGCAAATTGTCATTATGATTCATTGCGGAAGCCGCGGACTTGGTCATCAGGTTTGCACCGACTATTTAAGAGAGTTTATCCCTCTGATGGAAGAAAAATACAAAATTAATGTCCCCGACAGAGAATTCGCCTGCGTACCCTTCAATTCTTCTTGCGGCCAAAGATATTTTTCTGCCATGGCTTGCGCTGCAAATTATGCTTGGGCCAACAGGCAGATGATAGCGCATTATATACAAAAAACATGGATGAATGTTTTTGGACGTTCCTTGGGAGAATTAACGTCTCTTTATGATGTTGCTCACAATATCATAAAGAAAGAAAGCTATATGCTTTCTGGGAAAGAAACAGAATTAATTGTTCATCGCAAGGGCGCAACCCGGGCTTTTGGGCCAAAAAATGACGAAATTCCAGAACAATACAAAAGCGTTGGCCAGCCAGTGCTTATTCCCGGGAGCATGGGTACTGCCTCTTATGTTTTGGCAGGCCAAGAAAGCGCCCGGGAATCATTTTTCTCTACCTGTCATGGCTCTGGAAGAGTTATGTCAAGGCATGAGGCCATGAGGCGCGCCTCTGGTTATAAAATAATTGAGGAATTAAAGGAAAAAAGAATAATTGTTAAATATCATAACGCCAGAAGCATTGCTCAAGAGGCTCCGTTGGCCTATAAAAATGTTGACGAGGTGGTAGATGTTGTGCATAATGCAGGATTATCAAAAAGGGTCGCAAAATTAATTCCCTTGGCGGTAATTAAGGGAGAATAATAATGAGCCCAAAACCAATATTAAAAAATAATGATTATAAAAAAGAAATTGCCAAAAAGCATACAAAAGTTTATCAGGATAGAAAAGGCTCGCATTCGCCGAGAAGTTTCTGATTCTTTGGATCAGGAGAAATTAATATCGCAGCTCAATCAAAGATTTTATAAAACAAATGAAAATACAGGAAATTTACAACCTAGCCATAGAGATGGGAAAGAAAGCGGACTTAAGAACGCCGCTACAAATTGATAATTTTTTAGCCCAAAAAAAGGAAAAATACGGAAAAATTTCTTTAGAAGAAAAAGAGTATTTTGATGTAGAGAGTTTAACAAATCCCTATTCCGATACAAGAATTCTAAACATCGCCCAAGACAGGGAAATTAAAAATGTTTTGGTCGGCATTGATATTGAGCCGGCCGAAATTTTACTTGCCAAAGAAATAGGGAATATTGATCTTGTGATTTCCCACCATCCTCTTGGAAAAGCATTGGCCAATCTTTATGAAGTAATGGAGATGCAGTGCGATGTTTTGAGTCAATATGGGGTGCCGATCAATATCGCAGAAGGCCTTATGAGGGAAAAAATTTCCGAAGTGGCGAGGGGCTTAAACAAAGCAAATCATCAAAGAACAGTTGATACCGCGAAAATAATGGGAATTAATTTGGTTTGCATACACACTCCCTGCGATAATTTGGCGGCCGATTTTTTGAAAAAAGAAGTTGCGAAAAAAGCCCCGTATTTATTAAGAGACCTGACAGCGCTTTTAAGAAGCATACCGGAATACAGGGAAGCATCAAAAATTGGAGCGGGACCAAAAATTTTTGTGGGAAATGAAGAATCAAGGTGTGGAAAAATCGCCCTTGCGGAAATTACGGGAGGCACGGAAGGATCTCCTAAAATATATGAAAAAATGGCTCAAGTCGGCATTGGAACGGTTGTTGGCATGCACGTTTCAGAAGAGCATAAAAAAGAAGCAGAATTGTCCCTTGTAAATGTAATAATCGCCGGCCATATAGCCTCTGATTCTCTGGGGGTCAATCTTTTTTTAGACTCGCTGCAGAAAAATGATATTGAAATTATTCCCTGTTCTGGTCTGATCAGAATAAGAAGGGCTTAAAAATGAGAATAGATTTTAAATTTTTATAAGGAGTAAGGGTTAAAATATTATGACGGGAGGAATTATTCATTTTTTTAATATTCTCTTTTTGCTTTTTAATTTTTCCAGCGCCGATGTTTTTAATCATCGATTCGTCGGCAATTTAGAGACTCTTAAAGAAAATCTGATCGCAGAAAAAAAAGAATTTATAGAGGTTCATTTAGAGGAAATGAAAATCAGAAAGCATAAAGATGGCGTTGTGGAGAAAGAGTTCGGAATTTTTCGCAAAGGCGATCCGGATTTTTGGGGAGGGACCGCTGCTGGCCTTTATTTTATTGATTCTAAAAGCAAGCTCGCCTATTCTTCTGTGTCGGAAGTTTATATGCCCTGGAGCATAAAAATTTTTGGCAAATATTATATTCATGGAGAACCCTACTATGCCGATGGAAGCAAGATGAATTCTTTATCTTCTGGGGGATGTATACAGCTTTTAGACAAAGAGGCAAAGCTTTTGTATGAGCTGGTTAAAAAAAATATGCCTCTTTTAATCATTGATAAAAAAAGAGATAATTACAGGCATTTGGCGTTGAAAAACGATCCCTTAGAAATTAACGCAAAAAGCTATCTTGTGGCTGATATTGATTCCGGATATGTCTTTTCTTCCCAAAACGAACAAGAAAAATTGCCGATTGCTTCATTGACAAAGCTAATGACCGCTACTGTTATCGCGGAAAGCGTTGATTTAAGAAAATCAATTTTTGTCACAGAGGAAATGCTTAAGGCATATGGATCTGTCGATGGACTGATTTCGGGGAAAGGTTTTGGTTTGGTAGAGCTTTTTTATCCGCTTTTAATCCAGTCAAGCAACGATGCAGCAGAGGCATTGGCGGGATTTTTGGGTAAAAAAAAGACGGTAGATTTAATGAATCAGAAAGCCCGTGCCATAATGATGGAGAATACAGAATTTGTAGACACATCAGGCCTTGATGAAAAAAACAAATCATGCGCAAAAGACCTTTTTTATCTGGCGCGATATATAATCTACAATCGCCCCCCGATATTCAGAATTACAAGGGGAGAAGAGGTCGGATTTTCAAGAAATACGCATTTCAAAAAACTTAAAAACAAAAATCTTTTTTATGAAGATGAAAGATTTATTGGAGGAAAAACCGGATTTATTAAGGTCTCTGGTTATGTGGGTGTTTTTGTTTTTCGTCTTTTGGGAAGGGATAATAATGAGAGGAACATAGCGATCATTATTCTTGGCGCAGAGAAAATGGAGAAAGGAGAAGGAAGTTTAAAGGGCGAGGTGGAGAAAATATTAAAATGGCTGGAGAGCAATCATCTTATTTTACATGGATAAAAAAGAATTCAAAATAAAAACAAACCTTGCCAAAAGATTGCCGTTTTTAAAATATTTTTTTTGGGAAGCCGTTTTTTCTTTAATAATTTTTTATCTGGGCATTATTGCTGCAAAAAATGCTTATCAGTCTTTTGAAAAAGAGAATGTGATCTTTCCCACATATTCAATGGGGCAATTTCTTACACTTTTCTTGGCGGGCACAATTTTTATACTTTTAATCGCCCTTTTCCCCAAAATCAAAAAAATTAGGGGGAAAATTTACAAAACTATCTTTATTTTCAGCACGGCTTACGGAGCGTTGATGACAATATCGATTATTTTTTCAAAGATTATTCCTGGAACAGCGCTCTCTGATTTAGCTGCCCTTATTATCGTTTTTTTGATCATTTTGGGATGGATAAAAAAACCAACATTAATTTCTCATAATTTATTAATTGGACTTGGACTTGCGGGCATTGGCGGGACTCTTGGACTAAGCTTTCAGCCAAAAACCATAATGGTAATTCTGGGAATCTTGTCAATTTATGATTTCATAGCGGTTTATAAAACAAAGCATATGGTAAAAATGGCAAAATCAATGGCAGAGGCGGGGGCAATGATGGGCCTTATTATCCCTTCGAGCCCCTCGGAATTATTGGAGAGCAGCAAAGAGATAAGGCCAGGAGAAAGGTTTTTTGTGCTTGGTGGCGGAGACATTGCTCTTCCTTTAATGTTTTCTGTTTCTTTAATGCCTTTTGGTATAGAAAGGGTTATTTTTGTTTCTGTTTTTTCTTTGCTCGGAATATATGCGGGTTTTTTCCTTTTTTCTTTTCAAAAAGAAAAAAGAGCCCTGCCCGCCCTTCCTGTAATAGCGTTTTTCTCTATTTTGGGATACATCATTTCTCTTTTGTATTATAATTAAACATATGCTTAGCAAGAAGAAAAAATATCTTCAAATAGCCCTGAATAGCACCATAGAAGACGCTTGCGATATTATAAGCCGGCTTCCTCCAGACCAAAGGATAATTCTTGAGGCAGGTACTCCGTTGATAAAAAATTATGGAGCTTTTGCCATAAGGAAAATAAAACAACTCTGGGAACAAAGATTAGAAAATGAATTTAATCCGATAAAAAGCAAAAAAAACACCATTCTTGATATCTTAATAGAGACAAATTTTAAAAAAAATCTTTTTGGAATGTTTTCCTCCAGCGAATCATCAGAGGCTTTATCTCCTCTTAAGGCATATGTTGTTGCGGACTTAAAATGCATGGATAGGGGATTTAGAGAAGTAATAATAGCAAAAGAAAGTGGCGCAAGCGCGGCTACGGCCCTAGGCAATGCTCCTGTTGAGACGCTCAACAGTTTTATAGGCGCGTGCAAAGAAAACGATCTGGACTCTATGATTGACATGATGAATGTTGAGCATCCAACAGCTGTTTTATCTAAGCTCAAAGAACCCCCCAATATAGTTATTTTACACAGGGGCGTAGATGAAGAAGATTTTAATCCGGAAAAAGAAATTCCCTATTATGAAATTCAGAACATCAAGAGCGCTTATGATATAATGATAGCCGTTGCCGGAGGAGATGAAATTCAGGAAGCTCAAAGGGCGATTTTTAACGACGCCGATATTGTGGTGGTTTGGCGCGCTTTTTATAAAAGCAGCGATGATACCATAAAACTGGCAAAAGATTTTCTTAAAGAAATTAGATAGAATTATTTCAAGCCGTTTCTTCTTTGGGAAAGCGATTTAAAACCCTCCAATATTTCTACGGGTAGCGCAAAAATAACCGTTTTAGAAGGATCGGGCTGAATTTTCTCAATGGTGGCCAAGGTTCTTAAAGACAGTCCCCCAAGCGATGAAGTAAGAATTTGGGAGGCATCTTTTAGATTTTGGGCGGCAGTAATTTCTCCTTGGGATTTGATGATAATAGCCCTTTTCTCTCTTTCCGCTTCGGCCTGAGCCGCCATCGCCCTTTTCATTCCGGCAGGCAATTCTACGTCCTGCATTTTTATTGCCGTAACATCGATGCCCCAGGGATCTGTTTCTGCGTCTACGATTTTTTTAATCTCTGCTGCCACGCGGTCCCTTTCTGCGAGCAGCGTATCTAACTCCACTCCGCCAATTATATCTCTTAACGCCGCCAAGGCGTATTGAGAAACGGCGTATTTGTAATTTTCCACTCTCAAAATAGCATATTCGGGCTGTTGCACCCTGAAATAAACAACCGCATTGATTCCTACGGGAACGTTATCTTTGGTAATTGCCTCCTGCCTTGGAACATCAACGGTAGTGATTCTTAAGTCCACTTTAATTATTTTTTGGACGAAAGGGAATATCCACCTAAAGCCGGGCAACTTTATGCCGCTGTATTTCCCGAAGGTTAATATTACGCCCCTCTCATATTCGTTGATGATTCTTATCCCCCCTATAAAAAAAGGAATAAGCAAAAATAAAATAGTTCCAAGAATTGCCATAATCATAATAATGAATTAATTATTAATTTATTATCTTCTATGGCGATTCCAAAAGCAAGTCTCTATAAATTTTTGATCATATAGGTTTTTTCTAATTTATACCCCATCTTTTTATAATAATTTCTTACCCCCACCCCAGATATTACCGCTATTTTTTTCAATCCGAATTCTTTTTTGGTAATGCTTTCCGCCCTCCTGATTAATTTTTTTCCAAGACCCTTATGCTGAGGTGCATTTTGCTTTTTTGAGATAGGAACGACTATTCCATAAGTATGCATTTCCCTTATAATAGAGGCTTGGTTGAGGCAAGAAATGAAATGTTTTTTCTTTTCAAAACATTGAGAGGGGATTCTTAACCTTAACAAGCTATAAAGCTTTGTTCTCCCTTTATTCTCAATGCTCAAAAAAATCTCCCTGCCGCAAGAGGAACTGTAGTCCTCCCTAAAAAAATGAATTTTTTCTTTGGGGTTATAATCGTCTTTTATTTCGCGGCATCTTATACATTTGCACCTCCACCCTTCTTTTTTCTGGATTTCAGACAGAATTTGCCTTAGATTGGAAGTTTTTGTTCCGCCTTGGGGTATATAATTTGAAGGAATGTCTCTGATAATTCTTTGGATGCGACACCAGACAGGAACGGTTTTTTTAATCTCTGCAAGGATTTTAATTAATTCTTTGAGATTGTATGGCCTATATAACTTTTTTTCCCAGAATGTATAAAGCTTTGCTTCTTTTAGAACGGCGCAGGGGTATATTTTCAAATAATCAGGGCAAAAGTCTTGGTTTGAAAATAATTCCTTGAACATATCTATGTCTCTTTTTTTACTGGAAAGAAAAAGATTTGGCATCATTTGATAGCATATTTTAAATCCCGCATCTTTTAAGAGCTTTGTCGCTTCAATTGTTTCTTTAACGCCATGTCCTCTTTCATTCGCCTCCAGAACATCATCATAAATACTTTGTATTCCCAGCTCAACGCGCGTAACCCCAAGATTTCTCAGCCTTTTGATTTCTGCTTTGCTTATATAATCCGGTCTTGTTTCAATCGTGATTCCAATTATTCTATGCTTCGTCCCTTCGTTTCTTTTTTGAATTCTTTCCAGTGCCTGAGGCCTTGGCTTTCTATTTTTCTGACACGCCTCAAAGCATTTTTTAATGAACCAATTTTGATATTTTTTTGGATAATATGACCAAGTTCCGCCAATAATTCTCAAATCAATTTTGTCTGTTGAATGTCCTGTCTCCTCAAGTGCCCTGATGCGCGCCCGAACCTGTTTTTGGGGATCATAATTTAAGCTAATGGCTCTCGCCACAGCCGGCTCCTCCTTTAAATAGCTCTTGGGCGCGCCGGCCTGTTTTGGGCAATAAAGACATTTTCCCGGACAACGATAAGGCTTGGTTAAAACAGAAACCACCACAATGCCGGAAAGAGAGCGTATTTTCCTTATTCTCAAAACCCCTTCCACAGAAGCATTCTTTTTTATTCTTTTAGAATTAACCAACCTGTGATAATCTTTTAATAGCGAAGAATTGAGCGGCATTTTAGAAGAATATTCCTTTGAAAATTTTCTTTTCAAAGAATCCAAAAACCGCCTGTTTTTTTGAGACGACTTGCAGAGGTTGACAACAATTTTTTCTCCCAAGGTCATCATATGAAAAAAGATTACGCTAATTATATATTACAGAAAAACAAAGAGAATTATAACCTGATCGCAGAAGATTATGAAAGAAGCCGTAATTTTATTTGGGACATTGAAAAAATTTCAACATATTTGGAGCAAAATGACAAAATTTTGGATATCGGTTGCGGGAGCGGAAGAATGGTGAAAATTTTAAAAGACAAAAACATTGATTATGTCGGCATAGACATTTCTGAAGCATTAATTAAAATCGCCAGAAAAAGATATCCCAATAATAATTTTATGGTTGACGATGGATTAAGCTTGTCTTTCCCGGATTGTACTTTTGACAAGATTTTTTGCATCAGAACATTTCACCACATACCTTCCTTTGTTCTTCGAACAAGATTTTTGAGCGAAATCGCGAGAGTATTAAAGCCAAACGGACTTTTGGTGATTACCGTCTGGAATTTGTGGGGATTAAAAAACGCCCGGAACGTTAAAGCTGTTTTAAAAAATATATTTTTAAAAATAATAGGCCGTTCAAGATTGGACATTAAAGACGCATGGATTCCTTGGGCTGGCAGGACAGAACGTTATTACCATTTTTTTACGAAAGGAGAACTAAAAGGATTATGCCAAAGAGCCGGAATTGAAATACAATCAATTAATTCCGCGCCAACCGATATTTATCTTATCGCTAAAAAACCCGCTCCCGTAGCTTAACGGATAAAGCGCAGACCTCCGGAGTTTGAAATGAGGGTTCAATTCCTTCCGGGAGCACCAAAAAGGAAATTGCAAGCCAGAGCTCGCCGCCTCGCGGTGCTCGGCGGCTCGCGCGTATTGTATTTTCAGCTCAAAACGGAATTTGCGATTTGGTTTGA
>JBBIKX010000004.1:0-31858 GCA_037445205.1 Candidatus Wildermuthbacteria bacterium | reverse complement strand
TTTCCCTAAATCCGGAATTTTTTCTGGGCTTAAGGAAAAGGATGGTGGAGGGAAGGAGGTGGGCACTATGTGCTACTCTCGAGCGCCTCACCCCCTTCCCTCTTTCCCTTGTGCTCAACAAGGCACAAGGATTATGGCTGTCCCCAACCATTGCAAGAAAGCGGGCTATGTAATCTTGCAAATGGCACCTCAGGAACAGCTGAGAAAAAACTTTGTTATTTCCTCTCAGCTGCTCCCGGAGGTGTGGGAACAGCTTATTTTGAAAAGAGCTGTATAAATCGGTTATCAAATTTGTTTTACACCTATATTATATCACGCTGCAGTTTCGGTGTCAATAGGTTGATGGCTTTTAAGAACTCTAACCCTTTCTCTACTCATATTATAGCATACTACCATTCCTGTGTCAATAGGTATAACTTAAAGGACCCTGTTTTCTGATGATGGATTCCGGTTATAACAACTGGTGGGTGTCCGCATAGTCAGTCCACAGACTAACTAAATTAGAACTCCCGATGGAATTGTAGTGCCGGAATCAAGGCAGAAAAACAGGATCCACTATTATTTTAAGACTTCACAAATCTAAGTCAAGAAGCATTTTTTCACAGGAGTAAATTGCTCAAAACAAGCGCCGAATTAAAACATTATATCTTCTTCTGCCCTTTTGTAATCGTTTATCTCCTCGGGAGAAAACCAAAAACCAAGCTCATGTTCCGCTTCTTTTAATGTTTCAGAGGCATGAACTAAATTATGAATCGCCCTTTTGTCGCGGTTGGCGGCAGTGGAATCGTCAACGGAAAAGTCCCCCCTGATTGTTCCCATTTCCGCTTGGGCAGGCATTGAAGGGCCGACTATCTTTCGCACCATATCAATGGCGTGGATCCCCTTAATAACCGCTTTCACGATCGGGCCAGAAGTCATATAATCCATCAGCCAATTTCTCACAAGCTTTCCTATTTCTTCCAAATCATCGACGCCAAGTTCTTTTTTTGCGTCAAGCCCGTATTCTTTATAATTTTTCAGGGTTTTTTCTCCGATTCTTTTTAGCCATTCCTTGTCTTTGGGATAATGTTCATCTATCTGCGCTTTATTGGGCCAAAACATCTCAAGGGCGATTATTTTCAAACCTCTCTTTTCCACGCGGGATAGAATTTCTCCGATAAGTCCCCTCTTCACTCCGTCTGGCTTAATAAGTAAAACTGTTTTTTCTTCTTTTGGATGAGGCATATATTACCTTTTTTGTCTGTTCGTTCGACCTTTATATTTTGTTTTTCTAAATTATTCAATACCTCTTCTGACGGATGATTATAAAAATTATTTTTCCCGAGCGAAATTATCGCAAGACTCGGAGAAACTTCTTCCAAAAATTCAGGGGCGGTAGAATATTTGCTTCCGTGATGCGCTATTTTTAAAACATCGGCTTTCAAGTTTTCCCCGGACAAAATCAATTTTGCCTCTGTCTTTTGGGAGATATCTCCGGTAAAAAGCATTTTATCACCAAAAGAATTTAATATCAAAACAACAGATGTATCGTTCAAATTATTGTCGCTTATTTTTTGATTTTCAAGGCTTTCAAGGGGGTAAATTACTTTCAAAAATCCGTACTCTGAAAATCTTGCGATCAGTCCCTCGCGGGCAATAAAAATCCGGGCGTTTTCTTTTTCCGCCAGATTTTTAAATTCTTCATACAAAGAATTTTCAAAATCAACCCCGCTGAAGAAAATATTTTTTACGTTGAATTTTTTTAGGATTTCAAGCAATCCGAAAAGATGGTCTTTGTGGGGATGGGTTAAAACCATTAAATCTATATCTTTGTCCAACGTTGAACCCAATTTTGAGTGGTTTTTCAAAATAGAATCGTCGGGCCCGCCATCAATTAATATTTTGTGCCCTTCTTTTGTCTTGATAAAAATGCTGTCTCCCTGCCCTACGTCAAAAAAACAAACTTCAAGATTCTTATTTTTTTCAAGATCAAAAATTAAAGACCAGGAGCAAAGATTTAAAAAAGATAAAACGAGTAAAATTATTTTTTTTGTTTTTTGCATTAATCTATCATATAGGAAAATTTATCTAAAACAAAAAGCTCCCGTTTTCCGGGAGCTTTTTGTTTTAAAATTCTCGTCTGTTAAATCTTCCTCTTTCAGACCTCGGCTGCATCGGTCTTGCTTCATCAACGGTTATTTTTCTTCCGCCCATGTCGCTTCCATTAAGAGTATCGATCGCCTTTTTGGCTTCATCTTCTGTTGACATCTCAACAAAGCCAAAGCCTTTTGAACGACCAGTTGCTTTATGGATTATGACTGAAGCAGAAGAAACTGTTCCGGCTTGAGAAAACAATTCTTTCAAGTCAGCGTCGGTAGTCTCATAAGGAAGATTACCTACGTAAAGCTTCTTCTCCATTAGATTACAAAATAACTCTCAAGAAATTTTAACCCTTTAGTAGAATTTTCTATAGGGAATACTTCTGATATTATTTCTTTTTTCAATTGTTAATTTTGAGGAGCCGACCGCTCAGCTAACACTAACGATAGATTAACCGAGGAATTTTCCCCAACTGGCCATATATTATACTATTACTTTCCTGATGTCAATATCAAGGCTTTAAGAAATGAATTTGGCGGTCCAGGTTTTTGCTTTTTTAAGGGCGCCAAGAGACCCCTCAAAAACGATTCTTCCTCCCTTATCCCCTCCCTCAGGCCCCAATTCAACTATCCAATCCGCCTCTTTCAAAACATCGGGATTGTGTTCGATGATTAAAACCGTATTTCCTTTTTCAACAAGCCGGCGCAAGACATTCAATAGTTTTTTAATATCCTCAAAATGGAGGCCGACTGTTGGTTCATCTAAAACGTAAAGGGTTCTGCCCGCTTCCCGGCGCGCCAGCTCATAAGCCAGCTTGATCCTCTGGGATTCGCCCCCTGACAAGGTATTAGAGCTTTGCCCCAGCCCAAGGTAGCCCAAACCGACATCGCACAAAAGCTGGAGTTTGGATTTTATTGCGGGAATGTTTGAGAAAAAATTTTTCGCCTCTTCAATGCTTAATCTCAAAACATCGCTTATGTTTTTTGCATTATACTGGACTTTTAAAACCTCGGGGGTGAATCTTTTTCCATCGCATATGTCGCATTCAATATAAACATCGGGCAGAAAATACATTTCTACTTTTTTGAATCCCTCGCCCGAGCAGGCGGGACATCTTCCGAATTTCGTGTTGAAGCTGAAATATGTGGGGCCGTATCCCCGCAATCTTGCCTGATAGGTTTTTGAGAATAATTCCCTTATCGGAGAAAAAACTCCTGTATAGGTGGCGGGATTGGAGCGGGGCGTTCTGCCAATGGGGCTTTGATCAACCAAAACAATTTTTCTTAAAAATTCTTTTCCGATTAAATCATCATGCTGGCCGATGGATATTCTTTTTTGATACCTGAATTCCTTCAAAAGCAAATGCGCCAGCGTTTCAATTACAAGACTGCTTTTTCCGGAGCCCGAAACGCCCGCAACGCAAACAAGCCTTTGGAGGGGAATTTTTAGATTAACGTTTTTTAAATTGAATTGTTGCGCGCCTTTTAACTCAAGCCAATTTGTTTTTTTATCAATATGATAGGGCTGGTGTTTTGTTTTAACGCTTAATTTTTGCGCAAGATAAAGCCCGGTAAGGGTTTTTGACCTGAGCATTTTTTGATAAGGACCTTCAAAAACGATTTTTCCTCCAAATCTTCCTGCTCCCGGACCGATTTCAACAACCCAGTCCGCCGCTTCCATCACTTTTTTATCATGCTCAACCACAATAACCGTGTTTTTTTGATCTACCAGCTTTTTTAAAACATTAATGAGATTTTTTATATCGCGCTGATGAAGCCCTATGGTCGGCTCGTCTAAAACATAGATAACGCCCGAAAGGCCCGAACCAAGCTGGCAGGCAAGACGAATCCTTTGGTTTTCCCCCACCGACAAGCTTGTTGCCTCGCGCGCCAAATTGATATATTCCACTCCCACGTCTGTCAAGAAATTAAGGCGGTGAATTATTTCTTTTATCAGGGGCTGGGCGATTTTTTGATCTTGCAAATTCAAGACATCGGGCAGTTTTTCAAAAAAACTTATATTATCCTTAATGGATCTCAAGCTCGCCTCATAAATGTTTTTATTGTTGATCTTAATCGCCAGCGCTTCTTTTTTCAGGCGCGCGCCATCGCATTGCGGGCAAATAATTTCCTTCATATACTTTGAAATTTCTTCGCGCACATAATCCGACTCTGTTTCGTGATAAATTCTTTCCATTCTTGGAATCACGCCCTCGTAGCTGGCGGATCCTGCATTATTTCCGTATAAAACAATTTTTTGTATTTTTTCTGGAAAATCAGAAAAGGGCTTGCTTAAAGAAAAACCCATGTTTTTTGCCAATTCTTCTATGCTCCATTTTTGATGAGAAACTCCAAGCGAGCGCAAGGAAAATTTGCTCAAGGAAAACCAGGGCAAAATCGCTCCTTCGTTTATGGAAAGAGACGGGCTTAAAATAAGCGATGGATCCACCTTTAAAAGCTTTCCGAGCCCCTGACACAGATCGCAAGCGCCGTAAGGGCTATTAAACGAAAAAAGGCGCGGCTCTATTTTGGGAAAAGAAATGTCGCATTTTGGGCAAGTAAGCAGCTGCGAAAAAATTTCTTCTCTGGTTTCGTTGTTTTGGCTGAAAACAACGTTAATTCTTCCCCTGCCGATTTCAAGTCCCTTTTTCGTTGAATCCAGAATCCTTTCTTTTTCTTCTTTTAAGATTTGTTTTATTTTTTCGTTTCTTTTAGAAAGCGCTTTTCTCTCTTTTTGGCTAATTGTTTTTGAAGGGCCGGGAGTGATTTTCTGATATTCTTTAAGCGTTGTCCTGTCCACCAAAACATCAATGCTGTGCGCCTTTTTTTTATCAAGCGATTTTTCTTTTGCTTCTTCTATGGGATATAAAATATCGTCAATTCTTACCTGCGGCCAGCCCTCGCGATAAATTTCTTCGATTACTCCCTTATGTTCTCCCTTTTTCCCCGAAATTACCGGCGCAAAAATGGAAATCCATCCGCAAAGAGCCAGCTCGTAAATTTTTTCTGTTATCTGATGGGGCGTCTGGGAAGAAACCAACCGCCCGCAATGAGGACAATGCGCTTTCCCGACATGAGCAAATAAAAGGCGCAGGTAATCATGAATTTCTGTAATGGTCCCCACGGTTGAGCGGGGATTAGAAGATATGGTTTTCTGATTTACGGCAATGGTCGGAGAAAGTCCCTCTATTTTTTCCACTTCCGGCTTTTTTAATCCGCCCAAAAACTGCCTTGCATAGGCAGACAAGCTTTCCAAATATCTTCTCTGCCCCTCTGCATAAATGGTGTCAAAAGCAAGCGATGATTTTCCCGATCCCGAAATCCCGCAAACCACAACCAGCTTATTTTTTGGAATCTTTAAGCTGATGTTTTTGAGGTTATGAACCTTAACGCCCCTTAATTCAATGAAGTCATCTTCCATAAAACAATTAATTATACATCTAAAATCAAGCCCAATCAAGCGCTTAAAAGCGCTAAATTGAACGAGGGATTCAAAAGTGATAAATTGAAATAAAATGAAGAATGAGCTGGCAAAAAAAATCAAAAACCTTCCCCAAAATGCGGGGGTTTATCTTTTCAAAGGCGGAAAAGAAAATATTCTTTATATCGGCAAGGCAAAAAATATAAAAAGGAGGGTGAATTCCCATTTTTTTGCGAAGAAGTCGTGGTTTTGGGATTTTATGCCCGCCATAGAAGATATTGATTATTTTGAATGCAAAAATGAAAAGGAGGCGATGATTCTTGAAGCGCAGCTTATTAAAAAATGCCAGCCTAAATATAATATTGAATGGAAAGACGATAAAAATTATTTTTTTGTCGGAATCACAAAAGAAGTTTTCCCAAGGGTTTTTTGGACGCACCAGATAAAAATCAAAGCAAAGGGCAAGGCTGGCAAGACCATGGAGTTTTTGGGCCCGTTTGTAAATGGAGGGGATCTGAAAAATTTTTTAAAGGAGGCCAGAAAAATATTTCCCTACAGAAGCTGCAAAATACTCCCCAAAAAATCCTGCCTCTATTATCATTTAAATCTTTGCAGCGCTCCCTGTATTAGAAAAATTCAGAAATCAAAATATAATAAAATGATCAAAGCCCTAAAGGTTCTGCTTGAAATCTATGAAGGCAGAAACAGGCGCATTGAAGGTTATGATGTTTCCAATCTTTCCGGATCTTTGGCAACCGGTTCGATGATTGTTTTTGAAGGACAGAGGAAAAAAAGATCTGATTATCGTAAATTTAAAATAAAGAGGGTGAGGGGACAAAATGATATAAAGTCGTTAAGAGAAATGATTTTGAGGCGCATAAAACATAAAGAATGGAAAACGCCTGATCTAATCTTAATTGATGGGGGGAAAGGACAGCTGGGGATCGCCAAAGATTTACCAATCCCCTCCCTTTCTTTGGCGAAAAAAGAAAAAACTTCGGGCAAGATTTTTTCTCTGTTTTCAAAAAACTTTGTTTTGCTGGATGAATTTCCTTTAGATATCAGAAATTTATTTTTACAAATAAGGGACGAGGCGCACCGATTCGCCATTTCTTATCAGAAAAAAAGAAGAATAAATTATTTCTTGAGACAAAAAAACAAATGAATTTTAAGATTTCCTCAAAATTCAAGCCCAAGGGAGACCAGCCAAGCGCAATAAAAAAACTCGCAGAAGGCATTGAATCTGAAAACAAATTTCAGACGCTCTTGGGCGTTACCGGCTCTGGGAAAACCTTCACAATGTCAAAAATTATTGAAAGAACAAAGCTCCCGACCCTTGTAATATCTCCCAATAAAACATTAGCCGCCCAGCTTTATGAAGAATTCCGCACTTTTTTTCCAAAAAACGAGGTTTGTTATTTTGTTTCTTACTACGATTATTACCAACCCGAAGCATATATCCCCCAAACCGATACATACATTGAAAAAGACGCAAAAATTAATGAAGAGATTGACCGCTTGCGCCATGAAGCGGTTCAGGCGCTTTTAACGAGAAAAGATGTAATTGTTATCGCATCTGTTTCCTGTATTTATAATCTTGGCTCTCCCTCAACTTATCAAAAACTGTCATTGCAGTTAAGAAAGGGGGAGATTATCCGCCAAGAAGAGCTGATCTCCTGCCTTTTGGATCTTCAATACGAAAGAAACGATTACCAGCTTTGGCGGGGGAAGTTTAGGAAGCGCCTTAATTTTATTGATATCTGGACTTCGGGAAAAGACCAGATTGCAAGAATTGAAATTGAGAAGCAAAAAGTAAAAAATATTTTTGCAGGAGAAGTCCCTTTTGGAAAATTTAATCCGACAGCCAAAATAGAAATCTGGCCCGCTAAATTCTGGCTTAGCGAAAAACAAAGATTAAATATAGCTTTGGCTAATATAAATCTTGAACTGCAGAATCAATATTTGAAATTAAAAAATAAGGGAAGGATAGTTGAGGCCCAAAGATTGAAAAGAAGAACCGAATACGATTTGGCGATGATGAAAGAAACCGGCTGGTGTCCGGGCATTGAAAACTATTCAAGGCATCTTGAGTTCAGAGAAGAAAACAAGCCTCCGTTTACGCTGATAGACTATTTCCTGCGCCCCACAACCCAAACCAACGATAACAAAAAAGAAAGATTTCTGGTCTTTTTTGACGAATCGCATATTTCTATTCCCCAAATCAGAGGAATGTATTACGGGGACAAATCAAGAAAAGAAACTCTTGTCAGGTTCGGATTCCGGCTTCCCTCCGCCCTTGATAACCGACCCCTTAAATTTGACGAATTTTTAAAAAGAATTGACAGGGCGATTTTTGTATCCGCCACTCCTGCCAAATTTGAAAAGAAAAGCTCAAAGAAAATCGTTGAGCAGATCATAAGGCCAACCTATCTTTTAGATCCCTCTATTGAGATAAGAGAAACAAAAAATCAGATAGACGATCTATTAAAAGAAATTGAAAAGAAAAAGAGAGAAAATCAAAGAGTTTTGGTTTTGACCCTCACCAAAAAACTGGCCGAGGCAATTTCTGACTTTTTAAAGAAGAGGGGTGTTCGGGCAGACTATCTTCATTCGGAAATCGAAACCCTTATAAGACCCAAGGTGTTAAGCAATTTAAGAAAGGGGCATTTTGATGTTCTGGTCGGGATTAATCTTTTGCGCGAAGGGCTTGATCTGCCCGAAGTTTCTCTGATAGCCATTCTAGACGCCGATAAAGAGGGGTTTTTGAGAGATGAAACTTCTTTGGTGCAAATTATGGGCAGGGCTTCAAGGCATCCTGAAGGACACATTATAATGTATGCCGATAAAATCACTTCTTCCATGAAGGGGGCGATTGAAGAAACCAAAAGGAGAAGAAAAATACAAAAAAACTATAATTTAAAAAATGATCTTTTGCCAAGTCCGATTATAAAGGAAATCAAAGATACTCTCTCAATGCTTTCTGTAAAAGAAAGGGAAGAAGAGCCGCCCAAACAAGAATTTAAAAAGGAGTATCTCAAAAAATTAAAATTCCAGCTGGATTTGGCGAGAAGAAATCTTCAATTTGAAAAAGCAACTAAAATAAGAGAGAAAATTGAGGAGGTTAAAAAAAATTATTAATTATTTTTTCTGCCTGCCCTTAATCTCGTCCAACTCTCCCTTTAAATATTTTTCCACAAATTCTTGGACATTGCAGCCTGAGGGACCAAGAAAAATTTTCATTCCTGCGGAATGCAACATATAAAACAACTCCGGGCCTATGCTTTCAATTAAAAGAGCGGTGATCGCATTGTCTATTAAAAATTGAACGACCAAAATATCAACTCCCCTTTCAATTTGGCCGGAATACGGGTTTTTAAGAATTTGCTCTTGATTGCCAAGATTGTTAAAAATTTGAAAATATTCCGCGCGCCAGAATTGGGGATCTGTCGGCGAGCCAAGGTTTTCTCCTATGGAAGGAATTGCGATTTTCATATTTTTGGATTATCTGCTGATAACGATCAATAAAATAACAAAAATTACATAAAGGGCCAGCAAAAATAAGCTCTCTTTTTTGGTGATTTTTTGGCCGGTCTTTGCAATAAGGAAAAAAGAGAGGGCAATCACAATAAGAAATGCTCTGGCAATAAAAAAATAAGAGAGATTCGTTACCGTTATCGGATGGATGAGCGATACAATGCCCAAAACAAGGGTGGCGGGGACAATCACCGCCCCCATGATGTTTCCCAAAATCAGCCAAGTGTCCCCTCTTTTGGCGGAAAATATTGAAAAATAAATCTCGGGCAGGGCATTGCCCAAGCCCGTAATCAAAAGTCCGACTAAAATTAGGGGGAAATCAAAGGTTTTGGCAAAAAATTGGGCTGATTTTACAATATTTTCCGCCGCAAGGAAAAATAAAACAATGCCAAAGATTACCGCTCCCAAATCTTTAAAAAACAATTTAAAATTTTTGATGGGAGAATCCTCTTGGCCATCATAAACTCTTGTAAATCTCTCTTTTTTTGAAAAAAGCCATCCCGCATAAAAGACAAAAAAAGAGATAAGAATTAATCCGTCAATGCGGGAAAGAGTTCCGTCAACAATGAGAAAAATCGGCAAAATAGCGGCGACCATCGTGAAAAGCGAAGTTGTCTGGACAGTGCGGCTCTGGGCGGGCAAACCTCCCTTAGCAAGCATTGCGCCGACCGCCACGGTAATAGTAAGCGAGATTAAATTATTGCCAAAAATATCCCCCAGAGAAAGATGCGGAATCTTGTGAATGGCCGAGGAAATGCCCACAAAAAGATTCGGCAAAGATGCGGCGAACGCCATGACAAAAAAAGCGACCACAAATTCGCGCCAGCCAAGAAAACGGGATATCCTTATAAGGGATGCCACCATCATTTGTCCCGCAAAATACAGAATAATGCAGCAGAGAATAAATAAAAAAATGTAAAAAATTACCATGTGATTTAAGAAATTATCGCGATTAGTTTAAATCAAAAAGGGGATGAAAAAAATACCAAATCTGATAAATAATTCCGCAAACAAAAACAAGCATCAGGGGGTAAATAAAGAAATTTTTGGGACGAAGTTTTTTGTACATCAAAAGTATAAGAATTCCCTCTATCCCCAAAAGAACGCCCCCGAGGAGCGATATAACGGTTATAAAGCTGTTCAGCCCCACAATAAACAGCACCAGAGGAATGAAGCAAGCCATAATCCAGGCCAGTTTCTTCTCAAATTTTAGATCGTACCAAAAAACTTTTTTTAAGGTCAGCCCAACGCTTATAAAAGAAGTAAATACCGTTAAAAATCCAAAAATATATGCCAAAATGACGAATCTGTGATCAATAAAATTAATAAGTCCGGTCAGGGCGGATTGAGTGGTTTTCGGTCCGGTAATCCCAAAAATGAAATAGGCGAAGAAAATGTAAACAAGAGCCGAAAAAAGAATTGATAAAAAGATTATTTTTTTAAGCAGTTTTTTGTCATCGCCCAGCATTTCCTCCACTTCCGGAATAATAGAGGTCCCCCACAGGGCAAAAAGTATCGCTCCATAAGGAAGGAATAAAAATTTAAGATTCGGCGGATTAAAAAAATGGGTTGTTTCAATGAAGTTGTGATTGGAAAAAAATATAAAGATCAGAATCGCAAAGAAAGCGATTAAACTCCAGAAAATGGTTTTTGATATCGCTCTTATCCCAAAATAAATTATAACCGCAGAAAACGCAAAAAATATTAATACATAAGAAAAATAACTTCCCCCAAAAATAGGGAAAAACATGCCCCTCAAGAATTCTCCGCCAATAATTAAATAGGCAAGCAGAGCGCCGATTCCGCCCAAAACAGCCGATGTATAGGCGGCTTTTTCGCCCCAATGTCCCAAATGAAACTTTGCAAATCCGGGAAGACGTTTAAGATCGGGCGTTTTTAAAGAAATCTCTCCGAAAAATAAATGTATTATCATCACAAGCGCGCCCAAGAGCAAAAAATGCGTCATCAATATCCAAAAGCCGGATCTGTTGGCGATATAGGGCAGGGAAAACATGCCAACCCCAATTATTGTTCCAGACAAGGTAGCAATAGCTAAAATTGATTTTTTTGAAAGCAGTTTCGTCATGGTTTTTTTATTTTTATCTGATTTTTATAATTTCATATAAAACCATTCCTTGGGGCGTTTTAATCTTGATCTTATCCCCTGCCGATTTCCCAAGAAGGGCCTTCCCCACAAATGATTCTGAAGAAATTTTCCCCTTTAAAGGATCTGATTCTTGAGAGCCCACGATCTGAATTTTCACTTTGTTATTGTCAAAAACAGCGGTTACAAAAGATCCAATCCCTATTTTGCCGGTTTCTTTCGTTTTTGCTATTTTTGCCTGACTGATTGCCGCTTCAAGTTCTCTAATCTTTCCCTCCAAAAAAGCCTGTTCTTCTTTTGCCTGATGATACGCAAAATTTTCTTTTAAATCGCCAAAAGAAGCTGCGTGTTTCAGCCTTTCGGCAACCTCTTTCCTTTTAATCTTTTTCAAATGTTCCAGTTCTTCTTTTATTTTCTGCAATCCTTTTTTTGTAAAAAATTTTGCCATTAGATTATGCTGTCGTATTTTTTCTGACTATAAAATAATATTTTATGGATTCAATTAATATTAATTTTATTATTCCCAAAATCAAGAGAAAAATCCAATGCATAAATGCCAGAGGGGTTGTTTGCAGTAAATTTTGAAGGGGAGGAAAATAAACAGCCAAAAGCAGCATAAGAAAACTGAAGAATATAAAACCCGTCAAATATGGGTTGGAAAAGGGATTATATTGCCATAAGTTTTTTCTCAAATTCTTGCAGGAAAAAGCGTAGAAAAAAGTACTAATGGACAAAGCGGCAAAAATAATAGTCCTGATCTCCGGCAATCCTGGCTCTCCCCAGATTTTATAAAGCCAGAAAAACATCGTAAAAAGAAAAATGTCGGTAATAATTCCAAATCCAAAAATGATGACCTTCATTTGATAGTTTAAAAGCGGAGTTTTTGGATTCTCTGGAGGATTATTCATCACACCCTTATCGCTCTTCTCAAATGCCAGCGCCACGCCCTGAGGGCTGCCCTCAATAAGGTTTGCCCAAAGAATCTGGACAGGCAAAATAGGCAAAGGCAGGCCCCCGAGAATGCACACCCCGATTAAAATTATTTCAGAAAAACATTGAGAAAGAAGAAGAGTTATGGTTTTTCGCATATTATCAATGATCCCCCTTCCCTCTTCTATGGCGACAAGAATTATAGAAAAACTATCGGTTAACAAAATTAAATCCGACGCCTCCTTTGCCACGTCAGTCCCCGAACCTAAGGCCACTCCAATGTTTGCCTTTTTAAGGGCCGGCGCGTCATTAATGCCATCTCCTGTCATTGCCACAATCTTTCCTTTCGCCTGCCAAGCTTTGATAATTTTCATTTTGTGTTCCGGTTCGACCCGCGCATAAATTTTTATTTTTTCTATGTTTTTTTGAAGGACATCATCGCTCATTTTTTCCAAATCCTGTCCCTCAATTATATTCTCTTCCTGACAGGGCAAGCCCAGCTCTTGGGCTATCGCTTTGGCGGTCAATCTATGGTCTCCCGTGACAATCACGGGCTGCATTCCGGCCGCTTGACAAGCCCTGATTGCTTCCTTTGCGTCTTTTCTTAAAGAATCATTTAAGCTGATTAAGCCGGCAAAAACAAGACCTTCGCAAAGATCCTGCAAATTTTCTTCTGGTTTATAGCCCCTGATTTTTCTATAAGCGGTCGCCAAAACTCGCTCTCCTCTTGCCGCCAAGCCTTCAAGTTTTTTCTTTATTTTTTCAATTTCTTTTTCTGTAAGCTTTTCTTCTTTGGAGTTTTTGTTGAAGAAATTAGACATCACCAAAATATTTTCAGGCGCGCCCAAAACATACAAAATTGGCTCATTGCCAGAAATTTTATGCAAGCTTGCCGAATATTTATAAATTGGATCAAAGGGCAAGCTGTCAATTTTTGGATATTTTTTTTCTAAATCTTCTTTGGTAAGCCCTGATTCCATTCCTGCCATCAAAAGAGCTTTGTCGGTTGGTCTCCCCCTGATTATTAAATCGCTCAAAGATGCTTGGGGATTTTCAACGAAGGCATCGCTCCGAAGAGTGGCAATCTTTAATATCAAAAGGTTTTCGGCGTCTAAAGCATTAAGCTTTGCGGATTTTTTTTCTTCCAAGATTTCCTTTACGCAGTAGATACCGACCACCCTCATCTTTCCTTCTGTCAAAGTGCCCGTTTTGTCGGTGCAGATAATTGAGGTGCTGCCCAAGGTTTCAGCAGAAACCATTTTTCTGACCAATCCCTGTTTTTTTAAAATTCTTTGCATGCCCAATGCCAAAATAACGGTTATTGCTATGGGCAGGCCCTCGGGAATAGCTGCCACCGCCACGGCAACCGATGTCAAAAACATCTCAAAAAAATCTCGCCCTCTCAATGCCCCCAAAATAAAAATTATAAAAGAAACAAGTACTATCAGAAAACCGATAATTTTACTCAAATGGGATACTTTTTTTTGGTAGGGAGTTTTTTCGTCATTGCTTTTTCTGATGAGCTGGGCGATTTTTCCAATTTCTGTTGATTGTCCCGTTTCAGTCACTACTGCCCTGCCTTCCCCTTCTTCTATTACAGAACCCATATAAACCATATTGTCCCTGTCGGCCAAGGGAGTATTTGTTAAAAGCGCTTCTGCTTTCTTTTTGGCCGGTATCCATTCTCCGGTTAAAAAAGATTCATTAATCTTTAAATTATGGCTTTCTATTAATCGCCCATCAGCCGGAATTTTGCCTCCCGGCTGAAGAATGACAACATCTCCGGGCACCAAATCCGCCTGATCAACTTCTCTTTCGCTTCCCTCCCTTATGACATACGCCCTCACTTTGACCACTTTTTTAAGCTCAAAAAGTATCTTTGAGGTTTTATTTTCCTGAACAAAGCCAAAAATAGTATTTAAAAAAACGGCTCCGAAGATAACGATTGAATCGGTGTATTCTTTAAGAAACAACGTTATAATTCCGGCGACAATCAAAATATAAATAAGAGGGCTTTTTAGCTGGGAAAAAAATATTTTAAAGGAGGAAGTCGGCTTTTCTGCGGCCATTTCGTTTTTACCAAATGCCTTTTGTCTTTCTTTTACGTCCAAAATAAAAAGACCTCTTTGGAAATCGGTTTTTAAAATTTTTTCCACTTCGCTAATGTTTTTTGAATGCCAAAGCGTTTTTTCCATTAACTTATTATACAGTAAAATAAAAAAATCTCTAAGGGCCTGATGGGCAAAAATATGTTAAAATATGGTAATGACAGAAATTGACGGCGATTATTTGGAAGGCGGCGGGCAGATTATAAGAAGCGCCTGCGCTTTTTCATTGATAACTCAAGAGCCATGTCATATTTTTAACATCCGCCAAAAAAGAGAAAATCCGGGATTGCAGCAACAGCATCTTTTGGGAATTCAGGCGCTTGCAAAATGGTCCGGATCAAAAATTGAGGGCGATTTTTTGGGCAGTCAGGAAATTAAGTTTTTTCCGGCCAGACAATTTGAAGAGAAGGCATTAATCAGCATTCCTACGGCCGCCAGCATTGTTTTAATCCTTCAGCTTTTTTTGCCTGTTTTGGTTTTTTTAAGAAAACCTTTGGAGATAAAACTTAGAGGCGGGGCAACCGACACTTTTTTCTCTCCGACAATGGATTATTTTCAGTTTGTTTTTTTAAATTTCCTTGAAAAATATGGGATTAGCGCAAATTTAAACATTATACAAAGAGGATACTACCCGCAGGGAAAAGCAGAAGTAAATTTCCAAGTTCTTCCCTCCAGATTAAAAAAGATTGACCTTGCCAAAAGAGGACAAATTGAAAAAATTATTTTGATTTCAGGCGCGTCTGATTCTTTAAAGGATAAAATGGTAGTCCAGAGACAAATTTTTGGCGCAAGAGAAATTTTGGCGAAAACGAATATTTTATTGGAGGAAAAAAGACAATATTATAAATCATCGTGTCCGGGAAGCCATATTTGCCTGATCGCCAAATTTGAGAATGCGATTCTTGGAGTGGACGGCTGGGGAAAATTGGGAAAGCGCGCTGAAGACATTGGAAAAGAAACGGCCCTTGAATTATTAAGACAGGAAAAAACAAGGGCTTGTCTTGATAAAAATATGGCCGACCAGATAATCCCCTATCTTGCTATTGCCAAACAGAAATCAAGGGTGAAAGTTTCAGAAGTAACCAGTCATCTAAAAACAAACATTTGGGTCATTGAACAATTCTTGGGAAAAATTTTTGAAATAAAAGAAAATATCGTTTCTATAAAATAATTTTTAAAAATTAGAAGCCCGGTCTATGAAGACCGGGCATATTCCCGTAACTGGAAAGCGTATACGACGCGTCCCTCTGTGGGCACACGTCTTCCATAAACAACCACTCCTTTTTGGCGGGGAAAAACGCCGATTAGAATATAGGACTGGAACTGGAACCTGTCCAGCTCCGAGAACGGACAGGGATCGGGAATCTGGTCCCGCCTCTTTTGCGTCATTTCTACAGTCAGAGACACAATTCCGTTCTCTGATGAGAAATGGCTCTTAACCCCTGACAGATTCCTTGGGAAGAATGGCAGAAGATTGCTTCGCTGCCAATTTGAGAGAAGCTCTCTTTGCTTTTTCTCCCCCATGGTCAAAACTACCATAGCCACAGCTACCACCTCCTTGGAATGATACCATATTAGCATTATTAATTAATTTTGTCAAATGAAAATGGGGCCGAGCGCGCTTGACGCGCCCGGCCCCCCGGATTCACCTCCTTCTAAGGACACTGGGAACATCCACACCCATCTACCTGGATATGGGTTGCCTTGGTATCCCATCCGCCCTCGTCATCCTTCACAGAGAGCCGGACGAGATGCTGACCATTCTGAGTGGGAAAGAATTTCACAGTCGCTCCCCACTTAACGATCGAAGATCCTGTTGGCGGGAAAATCTCCCACTTCCAGGAAACGATCCGATCCCGCTCGCTGCATGGAACCTGGCAATCGCCGCATCCTTGTGGCGAAAGCTGCTCGTCGCAAGGGTTGGGCATTGGGCAGAGGTTGGGCGGACATGCCGGACATTCGCACGACACGCAACACTTGTCATTGTCGTGCGAATCTCTGCCGTCCAGCCAAATCTCCCCGCATGCCGGAACAGGAACCAGTCCTGTCACGCGCAACGTCTGCCATTTGATGACGGCTGTCGGGCAACCATCACGACAATACACGTAGAGACACTTTGAAACTGAATCTGTCCCTGTGCTGTCAGTAACGGTTACTCGAACTGTGTACTCGCGGCATCCCCGCTCAAAACAGTGCTCTACGCATTGCCCCGTTTTGGTCGCGCTTCCGTCGCCAAAGCTCCAGACTGCCCGGAACTCTGTGGCTGGAACGGAAACGCCACAGCGCTCGGCATAGACACAGAGCTGAAGCCGATCTCCGGCTTCAACCCTTCCTCCGTTAAGATCCCGTATGTTCACGCCCGAGATCTTGATCGGGCAGTGCCGAACGGTAATCTTTTGAGTCAGGCTGTCGGACTTACCGCATCCATCCTCTACCGCAAGCGTCACGCTGTATGTTCCGCTCTTGGCGTAGGAGTGGCTGACGGCAATGCCGGTCCCGGTCTTCCCATCTCCGAAATTCCAGCTGAAGCTGAGGGAATCGCTGGAATCCGGATCCGATGATGCCGAAGCATCGAACCGGACCACTTCATTCGGAGACGGACTCGTTGGATTCCATGTAAAACTCGCCACAGGCGGCCGGTTGAACAACCCGGCGCATCCACCCGCCAAAACTGCGATCGCAAAAAGCGCGATCGCTGCCGCGATCTTTTTCTTCACCAAAACCACCTCCTAGTAACAATATGATAACCAAAAAATAGAATTATGTCAATGTATCGGATATTGTAAAAAAGAAAGCGGGCGCCCCCCCAAGAAGAGAGGACGCCCACATTCCACTATGCGAAGCTTGCGCTAAGGACAACAAGGAAAGCAAGGCCGAGGATGGCAGACCGGACTGCAAACCAGGGTCTTGATTGCGCCGGCCAAGCTCATCGGCCGAAGAACGTTCAGCTCTCCGGGGTAGCGTCGTGAACCGCACCACCAGGGCCAGATACTGCATCTGGCGCTAAACAGCGGAGAGCTGACGACCGCGACCACTACGGCGTACGCTTCCTTGAGGTTGGCGTACACGGTATGTCGACCGGGGCCGACATATCCGCCGCAGTAGATCTTGTAGACGTCAACCACGCTCTTGTTCCAGCACGGGATGACCATTGCGTAGCCATATCCGCATATGCCGGCACGAACGCAGAACGAAATCTCGCCCGTTGCCTGATTGATCTGAAGAAGAGAAATGCCTCCGGCCCAGTTTGGCGTTTCGCGGATCATGGGCAAGCCCGAAAGCTCGCTTGGAATCACGGCTTGACTCATCGCTACGCTTCCGCCGATCACCAGCGCCACCAATGCCAACGACAATAACGCTCGCTTCATAACACCACCTCCAGTGGTAAAAATACATTAAATAATATTTAAAAAAATGTCAATATGGTTTATAGGTTGACAATAATCGTTAAAAGTATTATCATTATATCATCCTAAGGAGGTGGTCGGAGTGAGAAAAGTAATTGCGGTATTGGTTCTGGTAGCCACGTTGGCAAGCGTGGCGTGGGGAATGAACGGCTACATGTTCTTCGATTTCTCTGCGATGAAAAACGGCGTTCCAAATGTCAGCATCGCAGGAGGCGGAATCGTTCCCCGTATCCCGTGCTTCGGCATGAACGCCCTCCAGGTGGACATCATGTCCTTGGGGGATACGACCTTCGTTGAGGTCGGAGTAGGATGGGGGTGGAGCTGGAATGATCGATGTTCAGGCTCATTTCTGGCATTTGGACCGGCTCTGGTGGGTGGATTTCCCGGCGCGTTCGGAGTGACAAGCTTTACCTCAAAGGGCGCAACGAGCCTGAGCTTTCACATCAAGGGATCGTTGGGATGGAACCCCTGCGATAGCTGTGACCGCATCTGGACCTTTGAAGTTCGGGGATCGCTGAAAGCGTTTCTCTGCTGCGACTCTCATGTTTGGGGAGTCGCACACTACAAGGCAGCCGAGTTTTGTGAGAAAATGATCGAGTTCTGGGATCTCGCAATCGGATGCTCTCCTATACGCTGCTTCCAGATGCCGATATACATCCTGATCGGCGCGGATTCTTGGATGGACGATCCAATGCCCTATCTGGGATTAGGAATGCGGTGCCTCAGCGCTGAGATCATCGCCAAGGCATACTTGGACAGGTGCATCGGCGCCTGCGCCAAGGCGTTGGTCGTGGGCGGAGGATTGAGTTTCAATCTCCGGCTCTGACGCATAAGGGGCGGACTCGCGGTTAGCGAGTCCGTCCCTTCATACTTTTTCCGCGATCAAATAGCGGATTTTTTTAAACTGGTCTTTTTTAAATTGATATTTATATTTATTTTCTATCAAAATCCTTTCAATTTCTTTTTTTTGAAACGGATCAAATTCCATGTAAATTTTACCCTTTTGATTCAAATGTTTTTTTGCCCGGTTCAAAAATTTTTTAATATGAAGCATCCCGTCGTCTCCGGAAAAAAGAGCGATATGGGGATCTTTTTCCAAAACTTCTTTTTGGACTTCGGAAATCCTTCTTAGCGCGACATAGGGAGGATTCGCAAGAATAAAATCCCACTTTTTTGAATTTAAATCGCTGAAAATATCCGATTTAAAAATATTAAAACGGCTTTTTTTTATATTATTTAAAGAAAGATTCGTTTTTATCTGGTCAAGGGCATTTTCATCAATATCGGAAAAATCAACAAAAGCGTTTTTCGTATTTTTCAAAACAGCGATGCCGGCGCATCCAGAGCCGGCAAAGATATCAAGTACTTTGATTTGAGAATCTTTTAAAATTTTTAATTCTTTTAAAAAACCCTTAACCCAATATTCTGTTTCTTGGCGCGGTTCAAAAACTTTTTTAGAAATACTGATTTTACAACCCAGAAATTTCATCATATTTTCTCTTGCAGAATTTTTTCAAGAGAAATCTCTTTTTCTTTTTTAATGCCCTCATCTCCCAAAATTATTTTCTCGTATGATGGTTTTTCAGCTTGATAGAAAACTCCTATAGGTATTTTTTTATCCTCCGATGAATAATCCCAGGCGCGCGCTTTGACCAGAGCGCTCTCATAATCTTTTGTATCGTGTTTGTCGCTCTCCAGATCATAGACGCGCTCGTTGTAAAATTCATAATTATCAAAAAAAGAAACGCAGGGCTGCAACACATCAATAAAGGAAAATCCCTTGTGTTTGATGGCTTTTTTTATAATTTCTTTTAAATGATCCAATTTCCCGCCATAAGCCCTTGCCACAAAAGTTGCCCTTGAGGCAAGCATAAGTTCTATGGGGTTTAGCGGCTCTTCGGGAGTTCCCTTGGGCGTTGATTTTCCTTCAAATTTTTTGGGCGAGGTCGCGGTGAATTGTCCGGTGGTCAGGGCAAAGGTTCTATTATTATGAATGATGGCGGTTATATCGCTATTCCTTTTTGCGGCGAAAATCAAATGCTCCATTCCTTCGTTATAGGCATCGCCATCGCCTTGAAATCCGATAATTTTTAAATCTCTATTCGCCAGCTTTATTCCCGTTGCCACAGGCAAAACCCGCCCGTGGATTGAATAAAAACTGTTAAGATTTATATAATCGACAATTTTTGCATGACAGCCGATTCCGCTTACCAAAACAAAGTTTTCTTTTGGAAACCCCTCCCTTGACAATTCTTGGACAGCGTTTTTTACGGCCGTTTCAATGGAAAAATTGGAACAACCCGGGCACCAGGTTTTTAAGGAAGATGTGTTTAAGTTGTGATTTATTTCAGAATTTTGCATAATTGTTCTTCAAGTTCCAGGGGAGTAAACGGCCTCGCGTCATATTTTAATATTTTATGATTTGTCTCAATGCCGTTTTGACGCAAAACCCTTGCCAGCTGCCCGCAAACATTTGTTTCAATATTAATAAGATTTTTTACTCCTCTCAGCTCTTTTTCTATTGCCCAAACCGGAAACGGTTCCAAATAAATCGGCTGGATCAGTTTAATGTTTAAGTTTTGAGCCGCTTCAATCGCCGCGCCCACGCTTGATCCCCACGCAACAAGCGCATTTTCGCTTTTTTTATTGCCGTAAACTTCTACGACCTTCTCCTTTTTCATCTCTTTTATAATAGTTTCTTTTTTTCTCAATCTTTTATCTATCATTTTGACCACCATTTCGCTTTTCTCCACGGTAAGCCCATATTCATCATGGGCATAGCTTGTAGATTTAACAATTGCGTTTTTTTCTCCCGCAAACGCCAAAGGGGAAATTCCGTTTTTCGTTTGAAGATATCTCTTATAAACTCCCCTCTTATTCCATAAAAGCGCGGATTCATTTTTAATTCTTTTTTTGCTTCCTTGAAAAGAAAATGTGCTTTCGCTTAAATGTTTGTCTGAAAGAAGAATCGTTGGAACCTGAAACTTCCAAGCCAAATTCAAAAGCTTGGCGCTCAAATAAAATGCTTGATCTGCGTCAGCCGGAGCAGCGACAATTTTCTCAAAATCACCATGTCCCGCATTCAGGGCGAACAAAAGATCTCCCTGCATTGAATAGGTGGGAACGCCCGTACCCGGGGCGGGGCGTTGGGATAAAACAAACATAACAGGAATTTCTGCCTGGCCAGCCATGCTTAATGCCTCAATCATCAAGGCAAACCCTCCCCCCGAAGTTCCGATCATTGATTTAGCGCCCGCATACGCGCAGCCCTCTGCCATCAAAACCGCTGAAATTTCGTTTTCGGGCTGAATCGTTTTAATGTTAAGCTCATCCTGATTTTGGGCTAAAAAATGAAGGATGCTTGTCGCCGGCGTCATAGGATATGCGATGTAAAATTTCAAGCCCCCCAAGACAGCACCGAGCGCTATCGCCTCATTCCCTGTCAAAAGAGGTTTTTGGCTGTTTTTTGTCTTTTGAACCGCGATAACTTTTTTTGCCATTTTACACCCCACTGCAGCCATTTTTATATTTTCTTCCTGCTTGTCGCCAAGCGTGCTTTTAATAACATCTTTTATCAAAGAAAAGTTTATTCCCGCCGCGCCGGCCAAAGCGCCCAAAGCAACGGAATTTCTGACAATAAGCGGCAATTTGTTTTCCTGCGCTATTTTGGTCATCTCAATGCCGATGCCGTCTTTATATAAAAATTCATTTGAGTCAAAAATCACTACCACATCATCTTTCATTTTTTCTTTATGCAGATCAATTGTTTCCCGATTAAAAGCAACCACGATATCAATTTGATTTTGGTGGCTTTTAATTCTTTTTTGGGAAGCTCTTATGATAGAAAAATTATGCCCTCCCCTGATTATAGAAGGATAATCTTCGTAAACAAATACAGAATATCCCATTCTGTTAAAAGCCCTTGCGATGGAATTAGCCGATTGCTTTACGCCGTCTCCCGCCTTTCCGCCTACAAGTATAGAAATCTCTTGCATATTTTTAAAACATTCCGGAGAATTTTTGAGCTAATTTTAATTGGATTTTCTGAAGCGCTTCGTTTATAATCTCTTTTAAAATTTTTTCCTGCGAGATTTTATCCAGACTGGGGTTAAGCAGAATTTCCTCCACAAAAAAATCTGCCCTAACGACAACCCTTGTCCCATCTTTTTCTGTTGTTTCCTTTTCGTTTTTTAAATCATTCTGCATTTTTTGCAATTCTCTGATTTTTTTCAATTTATCAAACATATTTAAATATTTTCTTCTTTTTTAATATTTTTTGGGCCATCTTCATACGAAGCAAACTGTTGGTGTAAAAAACGCACAAAGTTTCTCTCTTTTTAACAATTCCACCCTGTTTTTTTTCAAAATATATTCCCGACTCTTTTGCAAGAGGCGTTCCAAGCGCTCTGCAGATGTCTGCCACTAAACGATTATCAACTGATTTTATTCTACCAGATTTTTGCGATTTAAGCCTGTACTTTATTCTGCCAAGCGAAATCTTCTCTGATGAAACATTGGCATCCCCTCCCTGCGCAACAATAATTTCTTTCATTTTCTTTAAAGCTTTCCCTGATTTTAAAAATTCATAAGCAACTCTTTTGCCCTCCCCGGGATTAGCTTTCCCTGCCAGTTCCAGAATATACCCTGAAAGTTCAAGGGCTCTTTTTTCAAGATCTCTTGGCCTGTTTTCTTTTTGCTCTAAAACCTCCAGACAATCCTTCATCTGCAGCGCCGGACCGATCCCCTTTCCAATAGGGCCATTTGCCAGATTAATTGAGACCTTAGTTTTAATCTTAAAATTTTTTGACACCTTAAGGAATATTTTCTCTAATTCTCTTGCCTGCGACTTTGTTTTTATTTTGGCGCTGGAATAAACAGGAATATCAATAACAAGATATTTCACGCCCAGCGCAATTTTTTTGGCAATAATGCTGGAAACCATTTTTGGGAATGACTCAATCAAAAGCTGTGAACCGACCTCTATTATCCTTGCATCTGATGGAACAATATTGCCCGCGCTCCAGGCAATACACCCATGATGTTTGTTTATAATCTCTTTTAAAGTTTTGAGCTCGAAAAAAACCGGCGCAACGGTCTCAAAAGTGTCAATTGTGCCTGAGGCGGAGGTAATGGCCCTTGAAGAGGTTTTTGGTATATTAACACCAAGGCCTGCGATAATGGCGACAATAATGGGAGTTGTCTCATTGCCGCACAATCCGCCCACAGAATGTTTGTCTACCACTATTCCCTTAAGCTTTATTTTTTCGCCCGTTTCAACCATCGCTTTAATCAGATAGGAAAGTTCTTTGATTGAAATTTTTTCAAAAAAGGACGAGGCGATGAAAAACGCTACCGCCACATCGTTCAGCTTCCGCGAAACAATATCTGAAACAATTGCGTAAATTTCTTTATATTCAAGCTCTTTTGCGCTAAGTTTTTTTTGCAGAGCCTCAAGCGAACTTGGCTTCCCAAACAAGCTAAATTCTATTTTCTCTCCGGATTCAATCTCAAACCTTTCTGACAAATCTTCAAAAATTCCCACCCTGCCCGGATCTACAAGCTTTTCTGTCACATCAACATAGACGCCGATAGTTTGTCCTTTAAGATGCATAATCAACCCGTCTCCGCATTTAATTCCGTGTTTTTCGCAATCTTTTGCATTTAAAACAACTATCCAGGCAACTCTTGCCTTGATGTTGATAATCTTTGATCTTAAATAAAAGCTTTTCGGACTCATTTTGATTCTTTTAAAATTTCCACTCCCCTGCTCGTCCCGATAATATCTGCGCCGGCTTTTATCATCGTTTTTAAATTTTTCAGAGTAGAAATATTTCCTGACGCTTTGATTAATAATCCGGGCGCTGATTTTTTCATTATCCTTAAATGCCTTGCTTTTTCTTCCATCTCGCGATTTTCTAACGGATCTTTTGCGGTAGCGGTTTTCACGCAAATCGCCCCCGCCTTCTTAACTATTTTTGAAACCTTTTCAATTTCCCCATCCGTAAGATAGCCGGATCCAATAATCGCTTTCGTGGGAAGAATTTTTGAAACAGCGCTTAAGTCTTTTAAAATCTTCTCCCATTTTTCGTGCTTGATGTCTGGGACTGATGCGACTATATCAATTTCATCTGCGCCATCAATTTTTGCTTTTTTGCAAATTCTAATGCGGTGGGCAAACGAACTGTCTCCGATGGGATCGTCAATCAAAACAACGATTTTAACGTCTGTCCCCAAAAGCTCTTTTTTTGCCAATTTCACCCAATTTGGCCTGACGCAAACTCCTCTGAAATTAAATTCCTTTGCCTCTTGGCAAGTCTTTTTTATGTCTGCTTTTTTGGCAAAAAAGCCAATATTTGTCTGATCGATGCATTTATTTATTTCTATCATTTTTTGCTGATGTTAATACAACAAAAGAAAGCATTTTCAAACAATATTGCCCAAAATTTAAAAATTATTTTTTATTATAGCTTGAGTTCTTTTACCTTTTCCCAATTAAGCTGGCTTAAAACAGTAATCTTTTCATCTCCCACAAGATAGAGATAGTCATCTATATAAATTGCCCTCCTTACAGAAATGCCGCTGACAGCCCGCACCAAACCAAGTTTATTGTTTTTATAGCTGAATATATAGCCGCCCTTTCCTCCCGGCAAAAAGAAAATTTCATGCTTTGAGTCAAGCAAAAATGCATGATGGGTATTTAATACCTCTGACCATCCTTCGTCCAAAATATATTTATCCAGCTCTCTCGGATCGTTTGGGTTTGCAACATCAAATAAAGATATTTTTACCCGCCAATCTTCCTGCCCGATGCCAAGAATTTTATCTTTGGCAATGGGATGGAGATATGATGAATATCCGGGAATCTTAAGCTCTCCTTTCTTCTGGGGATTTGAGGGATTTGACAAATCAAGCACATAAAAAGGATCAATTTGCCTGAATGTTACTACGTATCCTTTGTCTTCAATGAATCTTACCGAATAAATCCTCTCGCCCATTCCAAGATCCTTTATAGAACCGGAAAGATTGAGGTTTTTGTCAAGCACATAAACATCGTTTGCGCTCTCTTCGCGCTGGCTGCGCAATCCAAATCTCCATCCCCAAGAGATATTGTCTCCGATATTGGTGGCTATGCGAAGGTTGCCATTGTGTTCATCCAGAGAAAATTGGTTGAGCGGACGGCCCGGCACTTTTCCCGTATTTTCAATCTTGAAACTGTCCAAAATAATTTTCACAATGCCGGTGGACTCAAGCTCTCTTTTGTGCTCTTTATAATAATCCAACATTCTGTTTGCCAAATCATTTTCAAGCTTCAAGACTGCATCTTGATCTAAAGAGCCAAGAAATTTGCTCCAAAGAATTTCAAATTCCGTAAGTTTTGCCGATTCGCTTATATCGTAACTATCAAGTTTTTCCAATTTCAAGATAAGCCAGTTTGGCACAATATCTCTGCATTTTCCTCCAAGAAAGTTTAAAGAGAATTTAAGAAGGTTTTGCGACTGGGAATATGTTATATAAAGCGCTTTTTCTGACATATAAACCACCGACTCCCAAGAGCCCACAAAAGAAACGGTTTTCTCAATCTTTCCGGAGGCAGCGCTTATCACCATTGCCGCATACACTTCATCTACGGGTACCGGCGCGACAGGATGATAAATGTCTTCGCATTTTATAACGACCTCTCCCCCCTCATAAACCATTGGCTTGATTGGACAGGGACGCAAAGTATCAATATGTTCCCTTGTAACAAGATAGATTTTATCCTTATAAAGCCGAGATTGGAAAATACGACTTTTTGCGCCCAGCCCCAAATTCCATTTTTCTTTTGGATTTTTGGGATCAGAGATGTCATATCCAAAGATATCTTTATCTTCAAAAATAACAAGAGTTTTGCCGGATAAAAGAAGCTTGCCCCCAAAATTAATTTTTGAATCCTTTAAAAGATCTTGGGGAGGGAAAGCATTAATGATATCTGTTTCCCCCTCGCGGGAAGGAATACATTTATATCCCTCAAGACCAAGGCATCCGTCCCTCCATCCCCAATGCCGCTCTTTTGAAAAATATATTTTTTCCCCGTCTGTTTTAATGATATCGGGCTCGTCAATTCCGACAACCTGCACCGTTGTTTCGGAAACGCGGCTTGGGATAATATCCTGTTTTGCCACGGGCGCGGGCGAAGCAACTGGAATCTCTTCAAAACCTCCGCCACCCCCCCTGCCCCAATAATGATCAGAAAAAGATCTTGATTTCTCCAAGTAATCCTTAAAGTCCTTTTCTGATGTAAATTGTTTAATATCCTCTATGGGATCAAATGGGGCGGTTGGGCCAAGAATCTTTGGAATTTTTATTCTGGAAAAAGGGACGCTTGGACCATATACATCTTGCCAGCTCCAGGCAATAATAAAATACGATGAAACAAGAAATATCGTTATTACAAGCAACATCGCTGTTTTGGCGCTATATTCTTTTAAAAATGGATTTTCCATATTTTTTATTAATTTGTTAATTAATTCATTTTAGCATTAATTAAAAAATTTTGAAATTCTTTATTTTGTTTTTTTTCTGGAACAGGTAATAGAAGAAATTTGCAGTGTATAAATCCTGAATGGCAAGCCCGGTGGAATCAAAAACGGTAATTTCTTTGTCGCTTTGCCTGCCCGGTTTTTTTTGAGCAACAATCTCTCCAAGCGAGCCGTAAATATCTTTTTTTTGTATTATTCCCCTTGAAAAAGGAACGTTTATTTCTCCCGAATGGCTTGCTTGCGTCCAGTCATCAACGACAATTTTCGCCCTTTTAAGGATTTTGGGATCAAGCTCTTCTTTTCCCTGCGCGTCCGCGCCGATTGCATTTATATGAGTTCCGGGCATTATCCATTCTTCCTTTATAATAGGAGTTCTGGAGGGCGTAGTGGTGATCAAAACATCCTGGCCTGATGCTTCTTTAATAGTTCCTTTGCTGATTTTTATCCCTTCCTTTGCCAGAATCTTTTTTAACCTGTCAACCGCGCTCTCGCTAATATCAAAAACAATTATCTTTTTAAACCTCCTTATTTTAATCGTTGCCATAATTTGATAGAGAGCTTGCTCTCCGGCGCCGACAACCCCTATGGTTGTTGCCCCTTTTTTTGCAAGATATTTTGCCGCCAAAGCGCCCGCCGCGCCGGTTCTGATTCCTGTAATGTAAGTTCCATCCATTAAGGCCAGAGGAATCCCGGTTTTGGCATCATTGATAACAATTACCGCCATCACCGTTTTCAGGCCTTTTTGGGGATTCTTGGGATGAACATTAACAATTTTTGTTCCGGCCATCTCAAGAGCGCAAGAATAAGCAGGCATTATTCTTAAATCTCCGTCGTGTTTTTTAAAATATAAATACTGCTTGGGAGGCATTTGGGCTTTATCCAGGGCATAATCGCCAAAGGCGTTTTCTATTGTCTTTAAAAGAGCTCCGATTCTTGAAAGCGGAAAAATTTTTTTGATTTCGCTTTGCCCGATAATATACATATTTTTTATGTTTTAATTAAATTTTATGGGAATTATAAAATAATCTGCGTTTTCCGATAATCCGGAGGGATTGCTTTTTTCAAGGACGATAAACCCTTTTTGGGTGCTCGGTGGTTTAAAGTTTATTTGAGCAAAGAAATCAACAAAATCATCGGTCATCCATTCCTGATCCGCGCGGGCCAAAGCCATTCCCAAAAGATCTCCCTTTTCGTCAAAAACTTTTATCGGGAATTCCGCCTCAAAAAACCACCATCCCCGCGCCTTGCCGCTAACCAGCAAAGGATTTGTAATTTTTTGATTTGGAATCGGATGTTTTATAGAAATAATGTTTCTCTTTCCCTCGTTTTGCAAAAGATTTCCTCCTTTGGCATAGTAGCGCATAACAAAAATGCCAATGATTATAAGTATCAATATAAGAATGAAGATAAAAATATTTTTCATAACATTTTGATATTTTGCGCTAAAAAATGTGCAAAAGATAATAACCCCCAAGAAAAAATAAAATGATTGCCTCAAAAAATGTAATCCAGGTAATAAATTTTGGGGAAGCCAGCCAAAGGCGCATGGTAAAAAACGCCACCAAAAATACAATAATCTCGTCAATCATATAGAAAACGATGTAGATTGCAAGATAGAAAAGCGCAAGCAAGAAAGGAACATTTGACTGGGCCAAAAGCCCGGAATAAACCACCGGAAGAGCGGCGGAACAGGGAAATTCAACAATGGTAATAATGGCGGCAAACAAAAGCAGGGATAAAAAAACCAATGCAATGTTTCTGGGATTTTTGAGCAAGATCTGCATCTTAAAAGAAAGGCGCGAAGCAAGCGTTTCCTTGTTATCGGCAAGGCAAGTAGGCCCTTCTTTTCTAAATTTTAGAAATTGTCCAAAAAAATAAATTCCTCCGCCGATTGCCAAAATTGCTATCAACATTTCCATCGCTTTCAGGTAAGGCGCCAAAAGGGAAAAAAGGCCGTGCCAAAGAATGATCAAAAGCCCATAAATGACGGCGGAGGTCACAATAAAAACTCCTCCGAAAACAAGCACTTTTGTTCTTGAACGAAAACTCAAAACCAGCCCCAAGATCAAAACCAGCGCCCCGAGGGAACAGATATTAAATCCGTCCAAAAATCCTAAAACAGCAGAAAGGGCTGGCAGAGAATATTTGCTTATATCAATATTGCCTAAAATAGGGAAATTTATTTTATTTCCGTCTTCTTTTGGCAAATCAGCGATTTTTCTCTTAATCGCCCCCTCAATTTCTTTCCCCGTTTTCTCTTCGCTGTCAAAACCGACAAAAAATTCATCACCGATAAATGTCAGCGGCACAAGGCCAATATATCTTTGGGCATCATGCTCTTTGGCAAGCCTTGAAAGAATTTTCAAGTTCGCCTCATTGGTTATAAGATAACGATGGATTTCAACTTGAGGATACAGCCCCTCTATCTTTTCTAAAAATTTTTCTTCATCGGCGCAATGTGGACAGGTTTCGCTGTAAAAAAAATGTATATCTACCTTCAATTCTTGAGCCAAAAGAAAAAGCGGGAGAAAAATCGCCGCTAAAACAAGGAGTGCAAATAATATTTTATATTTCATGCAAATTTTTACAAGAATTTATTTTGACAAGATACGCGCAGTGGTGATTTTTAAAAATCGGGCGAGAATAAAAACCGCTCCCACCTCAAGCGTGGTAAAAGCTGTGCTTCTTAAAGTGCCCAGCGGTTCGCCCAAGGACGAAAAATAAAAATAATCTTTTGCAAGGAAGTTTATTACAAAAAACAGGGTTGTCATCGCAATCCAAGCATAGAAAAAATACTCCCCTCTCTTTTGCGCCCATTCCTCCTCTTTTTCAATAAGCCATCTCAGCGCTTCTTTGTGCAGAGCATAAATTGTCAAAATCCCGATATAGAAAAAATTCATTCTAATGGGTGGAAATTTTCCGCGGCTGAAAAATTCAGCTAAATTCATCGCCATTGCAATCACGGTTAGAATGATTGAAAACGAATATAAAACGTTATTAATCTTTTTTTCAACGTATCTTACGCTTTTTTTAGCCATACATTTTTTTTATAATATTTTATTTTAACAGAGAGGCGATGAAAAATCCAAACATTACAAAAATAATGATTATTTTCAAAAAGAGACCGAAAATAAAACCCATAAATGTTCCGAAAGCCGGCTTAATTGCTTTTACAATCTTTTTATCTGCCATTAACTCTCCCAGAAAGGCTCCTAAAAACGGACCTAAAATTATTCCGATCGGCCCGATCAAAAAAACTCCGATTAGAACCCCAATGCCTGCGCCCAATATTCCAAATTTGCTTGCTTTGTATTTTTTTGCGCCAATAATTGGAGCAACAAAATCAAATATAGAAGAAAAAATAGTCAAAGCAAGAAATATTATAGCGTTTAGGGCGGATATTTTTTCAAAGTCCCCCGCCCAAGCGTATAAGAAATATCCAAACCATGCCAGAGGCAAGCCTGGCATAAACGGAACAGCCAATCCAAGAAATCCGATTAAAAATAAAAAAAGCGAAATTACTCCAAAGATTATAATGCTCATGTTATCTATAAATTAAAACCATTTTTTCTTTTTAAAATAAACCATCATTATTATTATCGCTTGGTTTATTTTTTAAAGATAATTTCAGCAGTTTTGTTATTTTCCAATGCTCAAAAGCTCAACCTCAAATATGAGAGTGGCATTGGGCGGGATGGGCCCGCCGGGCGTGCCTCTTTGCCCGTAGGCAAGCTGGGGGGGAATTGTTAATTTTCTTTTTTCTCCGATCTTCATTTCCAAAACCCCAAGATCCCATCCGCGGATTACCCTCCCCTGACCCAAAACAAACGAAAAAGGAGTGTTTCTGTCAACGCTTGAATCAAATTTTGTGCCATCTTCCAGCCAGCCGGTATAATGAACAAAAACCGCATCCCCATTTTTTGCCGCCTTGCCCGACCCCTCTTTTAACACCTCCGCCCTCATCCCCTCAATTTCAAAAACTCTGTTCATATTTTTTTTCTGTAATTTAAATGTTTTAACGATATTGTTTACATCCTGCACCATTTTCTGATACCTGTCTCCTTCTTCCCCCATATAAGGATTATCAAGCGATATGGCGTAAACGAAAACTAAATCATCCTCAGAGATAATTTCCTCGCCGCCATATCCTGCTCCGCTTTTTATTTCCTGCCACTTGCTTTTTGGATAAGCAGCAATGGAAAAAATATTATATTCCGGCGAAGACAAAGATTGATAAATAAAATTTGTCTGATCTGCTTTTTCTTCAATGCGGTATCTTCCCTTCCATCTTTCCGGGATGCTTATTGAATATCCATAAGCAGAGTTTTGATAAATTTCTTTCTTTGAAGATTCTTCTTTTTTGCTCGGACCAAAAGATGAGTAAATGAAATAAACAACTCCAAGAACAATCAACAACGCGATAAATATAACAATTGTTTTTTTGGACATATTTTTGATTTGTTTTTTTATTATACCAAACTACATCAATTATTACAGAATATCAATTTAATATATCGGCGCTTGACAAGATTCTTGGATCTGCTATCATTATATATACCTATACCATAGGTGTGGGTGTAATACAATTAATCATAGCCCATATTGTTATGAAAAACAATAAAACGCAGCTGATTATCGGCTTCAAAAAGGCGCACACTCTTCTTGGCAAAATAATAAAAATGTCCCAAGGAAACGAATATTGCATAAAGATTATGCAGCAGAATCTCGCCGTTATCGGCCTCTTAAGGTCGGCTCACGAATCTCTTATGGAAAATCATCTGAACACCTGTTTTAAAAAAGCGATGTCCGCCAAAAATGAAAAAAAGAAAAAGGAAATGATTGAAGAAATTCTAAAGGTAATAAACCTGTTTAACAAATAATATGGCGATAGATAATGATTGTTCTTGCTTAACCAAAAAACCAAAGGACGGCCAACTCTTCAAAGGAATCTTCTATGGAATTTTCCCTCATATTTTTTGCATCGGATTTATTATTTTTTCTGCTGTGGGAGCTACCTTGCTGATTGCGGTTTTTAAAAAAATTCTTCTGATCCCATATTTTTTCCATCTTTTGGTAGCGATCTCGTTTTTATTCGCGACAATTTCCGCCTTAATATACTTGAAAAAACTAAATTGTCTTTGTTCTCAGGGAGTAAAAAGCAAGTGGAAATATATAACCACTCTGTACGCAATAACGATATTATCAAACCTGCTGATGTTTTTTGTCGTATTTCCAGCGATAGCCAATATTAACTCAAACAAAATAGCGGATTATGGTTTTCCATTGGAAGAATTATCAATAACGGTAAAAATCCCCTGCTCCGGCCATGCGCCGCTGATAACAGACGAGCTTAAAAAAATTAAAGGGGTTGAGGCGATAAAATTTAGAATGCTGGATGAATTTGAAATAAAATATAATCCTCAAATCACATCTCCAGAAAAAATAATTGGAATAGATATATTTAAAACGTATAAAGCAACAATAAAAGGTCGCTTGCAAACCAACAATTAAAATTATAAAAATATGTCAAAAAAAATATGCGCTTGCGGGTGCAAGTGCGAATGCGGAGAAAAATGCACCTGCGATTCTGATTGCTCCTGCGGATGCAATAAATAATTTTAAACAGCTAAACCGCCGGGCATTGTCTTTTCTGCCCCGCCAACCGGCGGGGCAGGTTTTTTGGGGGAATTATGCCATTATTTTTCTCCATAATTTTTATTTAATTTTTTCATTCTACCAAAAAACCGCCTTTATTAA
>JBBIKX010000003.1:16722-44549 GCA_037445205.1 Candidatus Wildermuthbacteria bacterium | reverse complement strand
ACTAAATAAATTAGAAGAAGAACAGGAATCACAGAAAAAAACCGTGAGAGGATTGGAAATTTATGATGAAGAATTCCAAAAATCTCATAGGAATAAAAAGAGCGTAGATGAATTTTTTGAAATAGTGGAAAAAATTGAAACAATGATTAAGGATAAAGGATGGAATTTAGAAAAGAAACTTAATAAATATTATGTCGGATTCAAATCTGGATTCCCATTAGTTTTTGGCGTTTCTTGGTCCGGAACTAGGTCATTTGGATTATTTTTTAAAGTACAACCAGAAGGATTAACTAAATTTAAAAAGATTTGTCCCTATAATTTTTCTTATGATAGACAATGGAAACAGGCTTTTATAAGGTTTGATAAGAATATTAATATTGCTAAACTAGAAAAAACCTTTAAGTGGGCCTACGATTCATTTTTGGAAAAGTAAGGAATTTTTAAGAATAATATTGTAAGCCTAAAATTTTCCGCCGGCGCGCTTGCGTGTGATGGGATTTTGGCGAGCGGGCGAAAAATGAAGGGGTTTTAGGGGAGGAAATTTTTCGCCGCCCTCGCTTTTCGCCGCCGCAATTTTCCGTATTTCGCTTTGCGAAATGCGCCGCTAAGAAGTGTCGCCCTTGTCCCGCCACACCCAACGCGGGTGACGTTAAAGAACTTCCGTTTACTAAATCATTAAAATTTTGTATCATAATAATATAGATAATGACTCAACAATAAATTACTGTCTATATCATAATATAGATAATATAATATCACAATGTCAAAGACGATTTCAACAATAGCTAAGAATATAAGAAAGCACAGAAAAGCAAAGGGGCTATCGCAAGACAAGCTTTCAAGGCTGGCAGATGTATCTCACGCTACGATTATTAAGATCGAATCGGGGGCTATCCACAGCCCTACCATTGAAACTGTTCAAAAAATCGCCAAAGCCCTGGTTGTTTCTCTGGATGAATTAACAAAATCGCAAAAACATGGCCGCGCCAGTTAAAGGCAATCATTATTCAATAAATCAAAACTTTCCTCCGGAATCTGCGGGAAGACTTATGACCGCCAAAATACCTCTGACAGACAGCGATGCTACCATTGCCGATGTTGAAAAAATGCTGTTTGGAAAAACAAAAGAGCTGGAAACGATAAATTATATTTACATTGTTGATAAAAGCAAGAAATTGAAAGGGGTCATCTCGGTAAAAGAAGTTTTCTGTCTGCCTAAAACTACGCTCGTTTCTCAAATAATGACAAAAGATTTAGTTTTAGTTCGACCCCATACCGATCAAGAGAAAGTGGCTCTTTTAGCATTACAGCATAATCTAAAGACTATACCGGTTGTTGACAAAGAAAACCATTTCCTCGGCGTTGTCCCTTCCGATGTCATTTTAAATATTTTGCATAATGAAAACATTGAAGATGTTCTTCGTTTTGCCGGGGTAGGCAAATTGAAAGATCCAGCCGTAGGCATTATAAAAGCGCCCGCCGTCGTTCATTTTCGCAAAAGACTGCCATGGCTTATCCTGGGACTTTTAGGCGGAATAGCCGCCGCTTTTATTGTTGGATTTTTCGAGGACGCTCTTAGGGTACAGTTGATTTTAGCAGCTTTTATTCCGGCAGTTGTCTATATGGCAGACGCAGTCGGCGCACAGACCCAAATCATCTTTATTCGCTCGTTAGCACTGGATCATAATCTTGACCTTAAAAAATACATCAGGAGAGAAGTAAAAGTAAACTTAGCCTTAGCGCTTGTTTTAGGGATTATTATCTCCTCTATTTCTTTGCTGTGGTGGCAGTCCAGTCTATTGGGGGCGATTTTAGGAATTTCAATTTTTGTGACTGTTCTTACGGCAATGGCCGTGGCGATATTTCTGCCATGGCTGTTCTCCAAAATCAAATATGATCCGGCTATTGCCAGCGGTCCTTTCGCCACTGTTATCCGGGATATTTTGAGCTTGCTTATTTATTTCAGCATTGCTCAAGTTATGCTGAATCTTTTTGCAATATGAAAATTATTATTACAGCGGACTTTCATTTCGGAGTCGGCAACATTTAACATAGGCAGCGACTATCTGCGCAAACGCTATAAACTTATTGAGATTTAATTATGGAACAAAAAATGAACCAGCCGCACAGAAACCGCCAAAAAGCCGTTATAAAAAAGGCGGCGAGAATCATTCGCCAAGGCGGATTAGTCGCCTTTCCAACGGAAACAGTTTATGGGCTTGGCGCCAATGCTTTAGATAAAAAGGCGGTCAGAAAGATATTTGAAGCCAAGGGAAGGCCATTGGACAATCCGTTAATAGTGCATATCGCTGACGTTAAAGACTTGTCGAAATTGGCAAGAAATATTCCAAAAGAAGCGGGTATTTTAACCAAAAAATTTTGGCCAGGACCCTTAACTTTAGTGCTTTTTAAAAAGAAAATAGTGCCCAAAGAAGTTACTGCCGGAGGGAATACCATTGCTGTCCGCATGCCAAAAAATAAAACCGCTTTAGAATTGATTAAAAGCTCTGGTGTTCCCATCGCCGCTCCTTCGGCTAACTTGGCCAGCAAGCCCAGTCCAACAACAGCCAATCATGTTTTCGGGGATTTAGGAAACAAAGTTGATTTAATTTTAGACGGCGGCAGAACAAAAATCGGCGTAGAGTCAACCGTTGTCGATTTAACCGTAAAACCTTTTCAAGTTTTGAGGCCTGGAGGATTGGTCTTGGAGGAATTAAAAAAAGTTTTAAAAGATATTCAACCACATACCAGTTTGTTGGGTAAAGAATTAAAAGACAAGGTCAAAAGCCCTGGGATGAAATATCGCCACTATGCGCCAGCGGCAAGTTTAATTTTAGTTGCTGGCACAATGAAACAAACAACAGACAAAATTCAGGCTCTGGTTAAAAAATACAAAAACTTGGGTAAAAAGGTTGGAGTAATGGCTAGCTTAGAAACAAAAAACAAATATTCTGAAGCTGATGTTGTTTTGTCGGCTGGATCTCGAAAAAATCTCAACAGTATAGCCAAAAATTTATTTAGAGTGTTAAGAAATTTTGATAAACAGGGCGTGGATATTATTTTAGCTGAAACTTTCCCGGAAAAAGAAATTGGTTTTACGATAATGGATCGTCTCAAAAAAGCCGCTCGTCTGCCATCGCCTTGACCGAGGGCGATTGACGAACAGGCCAATCCTCGTTAGATAATAAATATCTAACGAGATGAAAAGATTGAGCAAAGCATAAACAAGAAATAAAAATTTAAAAGAAGAATAATCTTATGTCTAAAAAATCTATTATTTTAATAACAATACTAATATTGGGAATGGCTTTAGTTTTGGCTGGAATTTTGTTTTTCAAATCAAAACCTGTTAATCATTTTCCCGAACAAAATGTTCTTCAAAAAGGAGAGGAGATATTTCTTCCCCAGCCAAGATATCAAAACCAGACATCAATTGAAGAAGCGATTTTACAAAGAAGAAGCGTTAGAGAATACAGAGATGAAACCTTAACTCTTCAAGAGATTTCTCAGCTTTTGTGGGCGGCTCAGGGGATTACTGACCCTCAAACCGGCAAAAGAGCTGCTCCTTCGGCTGGCGCTCTTTATCCCCTGAAAGTGTATGTAATGGGTAAAATTGAAAATTTGGCGATTGGAGTGTATCAGTATAGCCCTCATAACCACTCTTTAATTAAGGCAGGAGATAAAGACTTAAAAAAAGAATTAGTTAAAGCTGCTTATGGTCAAACCTGGATTGAGAAAGCCCCGGTTAATATAATTTTTACTGGAAATTATGAGATAATTGCTCAAAAATATGGCGGAGAAAAAGCGCCCCGCTATACTCATATGGAAGTAGGGCATGCTGCTCAAAATGTTTATTTGCAAGCCGAAAGCTTAAATTTGGGCACAGTGGCAGTAGCAGGATTTGAAATTGAAGAAGTCAGAAAAATATTAGGCCTGCCGGCTGAAGAAGAGCCCTTGTATATTATGCCAGTAGGAAAAATATAAAGATAATGAATAAAATAATATTGATAATATTTTTATTGGGGGTTTTGCTTTTGGGATATTATAGCATTGTATTTGAGCCAAGCAATATTCAAATCGAAAGGCAGATTATTGCCATTAAAAATTTACCTCAGTCGTTTGAGGGGGTAAAAATTGTTCAACTTTCGGATTTTCACTCTTGGTGGTTTGGCTCTCGGGAAAAAAGGGTCTTAAAAATACTTGAAGAAATGAATCCCGATTTTCTTTTTATCACCGGAGATTTTGTTGATCCGATAACAAAAGCAATGACTGATAGGGATTTAAGTTCGGTAAAAATTTTTTGGCAAAAATTGGGCGGAAAGTATAAAAATCGGGTATTCGGAGTTTTGGGTAATCACGATACCGGCATTGTTAAAAATTATTTAGAGGAAAGCGGAATCACTATTTTAGACAATGAAAACAAAAAAATATTTCTTGGCAACGACTTTATTTACCCCGTTAGAGATTCTGGGAACAAAAACGAAGGGCAAGAAGGGCATATCTCTGAGGGGGTTTATTTAATCGGTGTAGATGATCCTTGGACTGGCCGCGATGATTTAGCAAAAGCAATGGAAGGAACTGAAGATGATGTACCAAAAGTATTATTAGCTCACGCAGCAGAAATAATTGATGGGGGAGTAAGAGAAAAAATAGACCTGATCTTAGTTGGCCACACTCACGGCGGCCAGGTTAATATTCCGATTGTAGGTAGATTAATTCAGCCCCTCTCAGAATACGGACGAAGATATATCAGCGGTCTTTTTAAAATAGATTCCGCCTATTTATATGTTAATCGAGGCGTGGGCACTTCTTTTCTCCCTATTAGGTTTGCCTGCCCGCCAGAAATTACTTTAATTGAATTGCGAAAAAAATAAAAATGATAAAACAAAAATTTCACAATTATTTTCAAAGCATCCAGAGCAAAAGAATAACTATAATGGGGCTGGGCTTAAATCAGGGCGGAGTTGGTGCGATCCGTTTTTTAGTTCAAGCCGGGGCAAAAGTTTTGGTGACTGATTTGAAGACAAAAAAAGAGTTGACTCCATCGCTAACACTACTTTTGGATTGAATCCTAAATATACGGTTGTCGCCGAAACGAAAATAGAAAAAAAGATTGAGAAGAAGTACAGGGTCTCAAAAGATGTTTCTACAAAGCAGAAAGGAGATATTGCCGAGGCGCGCATTGCCGAACTCATCACGCTTTACGGCGACACAACACTTTTCTGCTACAAGCCGCTTTCCGACGACGAAGGCATTGACTTGATTGTGAAAGAAAAAGGAAGTTTGAAGACGATGTATATTCAAATCAAAAGTCGTTTCGGCGACAACCCCGATGATATTTTCACTGCTACAACAAAAGCGGCGACCATTGCGGACAACTACTCAATGTCAATCGTGTTCTGCTTTTTTAATACAGAAGAGGGTGACCTTTGGGATTATCTCTGGTTTGTTCCCGCGCCGGACTTTGTGAAAATGGCGAACAAACTTGATAGCGGACGCTTGCTTGGCTTTGTTGCCGGACGGAAGAAAAAAGAATCAAACAAACGGGATCAGTACTTGATTGATAAGCGCGATTTGTCAAACGCCATCATTGCGCAAATGAAGCGAATCTGATCGTCTTATAAAAACTATCTTTCTGTTTCAAATTTGCATTTCTCGCCAGGTGCGAGGCCGAGCATTGTTAGGTGGGTGAAAAACAGTTGCCAGTTATCGCCGCCGTCAGTAGAACCGACTAATTCTCCATTCACATACTTTTGGCCGAGATACTGCTTCTTTTTCTCATCGTAGCCGATCATGAGGTAGCACTCGCCGCCGTAGATGTTGTGGTATCTCATCAAACTCAAATCCCCCTCTTTTCGGTAGGTATGGAAGTCCGGCTCGTATAGCGCGGTTCCGGTAACATTCTTCCCATCCTTGATAGTTTGGCTCATAAACAGAACGTTGAACGGGAAATTATTCCACTCCGGCTGCCACGCGATTGCAAGACGGTGCGGAATAAACCCGAAGAAGGTCCCGCGCTTCATTGCCTCATCTCTTTTTTGTTTGTCTATCTCCATAAACTAAAAGCTCTTCTCTGGGGAGAAGAGCGATTAAAAACAAAAATCGACCTTTTATCTCTCCCCATTTGGGGCTGGATTTAGCACCTTCTCCAAGGAGTCACCCTGAAGGGTTGCTGGGCGGATCAGTGAGCCAGAACTCTAACCGCCACTCTTGATAAGCCTCACTATTCAGTTGTACTTCAATTATAATCCGAAATTTGATATATTGCAAGCGTTGGTAACCGCCACCAAAAAATCTTTCCTCTTGCGCGAGGGCGCGGCGGGAGGAGGGGGCGAGGGGGAGGAATCCCGCCGCGCCCGAGCGTAGCGAAGGCGAGGCAACAATCGCCCGAAATCCTAATTTTGATTGATCTTTGGAAAATTAAGTGTTAATATTGGAAATGTTATGAGCGAAATTTCCCTTTTTATATCAATAATTATATGTATCGTTATCGGAAATATCTCTCTCTATTTGGTTTTAAGGAAAAAAGAACGGGGTTTCCATCCTGAAATTTTAAATCAAATTGTCCAGCTAAATGAAAAGATAGGCCAGCAAAGTCAGATTAACAGTCAGCAAGCGCAAGCGATTCAGGATATAAAATCAAAGATTCTTTTAAGCGGACAGATCCAAAATCATCTAAAAGAGGGGATTGAGAAAACAAGAGATCTTTTGGAGGGATTGAAAGAAAACGCAAAATTGCGTGAAGAAAAAGAAAAAGAATTTTTGGAGAGAGTAAAAAGAATAGACGAAATAATCGCCGGAACTTCGGCCAAAGGAATATCGGGCGAAGAAATACTTAGAGAAACATTTAAAAAACTTCCGCCGGAAATGATTGAAAATAATTTTACGGTAGGCGGAAAAATCGTAGAATTTGCGCTGGTTTTGCCCAACAACAAACGCCTGCCCATTGACTCTAAATGGCCAGCAGGTAAACTGGTTTTAGACTTGGAAAAAGAATCCCAGCCCGAAGCGCGAAAAAAGTTAATCGGAGAAATAGAGAAAGAAACCATCAAAAGAGTAAAAGAGGTGAGGCAGTATATAGATCCGAGCGTTACCTGGTCTCAGGCCATTGCCGCCGTACCCGACTCTGTCTACGCGGTATGCCAAGATGCGCACTTAAAGGCGCGGGAAAACGATGTGATCTTGCTTCCTTATTCTATGGTTTTGCCGCTTGTGCTTTATATGTACCGGCTTCACCTTCAATACGCCATTTCTCTTGACATAGAAAATCTCCAACATCATTTAATAGGAATCGGACGAAATCTTGAAGAAATGGATAATATTCTGGAAAATAAAATCGCCCGGGCGGGGACAATGATAACAAACGCCTACGCGGATTACAAACAAATGATAAACCGTGTGAGAACATCGCTTGGAGAAATCCAGCTTCAAAAGCCAAAAGAAGAAAAAAAATTAAATCAACCCAATAATCAAAAAATATGAATTTAGCAGTAATAAAAACTGGCGGGAAACAATATATCGTTTCCCCCGGCAAAAAAATAAAAATTGAGAAAATAGACAAAAAAGAGGGCGAGAAAATAATTTTTGACCAAGTTTTGCTTTTGAACGAAGACGGGAAAACTACAATTGGAAAACCGACAATTGAAAAGGCGAAAGTAACTGCCAAAATACTAAAACAGGCAAAAGACAAAAAAGTTATAATCTTTAAATATAAAGCAAAAAAACGATACAAAAAAAAGCAGGGCCATCGCCAGCCCTACACCCTTGTTGAAATCTTAAGCGTCTCCAAATAATCTTAAACCCCGCCCTCTGGCGGGGTTTAGCTTATCAAATCCATTTCCGCGCCCTCCTCTGATATCCCTTTTTCTAAATTCTGGAAAGTGGCCCTCGATTCGTCAAAATAAAGCTCCACTTGTCCGACGGGCCCATTTCTGTGTTTTGCGACAATTATGTCGGCAATATGTTTTCTCAAGGTGTCTGGCTTATATTTGTCTTCTCGGTATATAAACATAACCACATCCGCATCCTGTTCTATTGCGCCCGTTTCTCTTAAATCGGAAAGGCGGGGAATCGGCGGAGTTCTCTGCTCTACCGCCCTTGAAAGCTGGGAAAGCGCCAAAACCGGAACATTCAATTCTTTTGCGAGGGCTTTAAGCGATCGGGAAACCTCTGTCATTTGCTGGACAATGCCCGCGTTTGTAGATCTTGGTTCAATCAGCTGAAGATAATCCACAATCAGAAGAGCAAGGCCGTTTTCCGCCTGAAGCCGCCTTGCCATCGCCCTCATCTGGATTATGTTGGAAGTGGCTGCGTCGTCTATAAATATCGGCGCCTCGGAAAGCACGCCAAGCGCTTCCTGAATCTTTTCAAAATCATTATTGGGCCCCTCTGACGACAAATTGCCGGTTCTTAAGCGCCACAAATCAACTCCGGATTGGGATGCAAGGAATCTGTCAACAATCTGATCTTTTGACATTTCCAAGCTGAAAATCCCCACAGGCAGCTTATTATAAACGCCGATATGCCTTGCGATGTCCAAAGCCAAACTGCTTTTTCCAATTGAAGGGCGCGAAGCCAGAATAATTAAATCCGATTTTTGCAATCCGGAAAGAAGATTATCAAGGTCAATAAAGCTTGTCGGAACGCCCCGGGGCGTGCCGCGATTTTTGGAAAGCATATCAATCCTCTCAAACGCCTGCTCGAGCTCGTCCTTCAAATTAATAAACTTTTGGGATAGCGATTTCTGGGCGATGGCAAAAATTCTTTTTTCCGCCCTGTCCATCAAAATTTCAACATCTTCGCTTTCGTTATATCCCATCTGACCGATTTCAAACGAGGCCTCAATAAGATCGCGAAGGATCCTTTTTCGCTGGACAATTTTTGCGTAATTCAAAACATGAAAGGCGTTGGGAACGCTGTTGGCCAGTTCTGTTAAATAAGCATTTCCGCCCACATCTTCCAAAATGCCTTTTTCTTTTAATCTGCTCGCAACCGATAAAAAATCAATTTCTTCGTTGCGCTCAAAAAGATCGCAAATCGCCCCATATGTATCCCGATGGTCTTTCCTGTAAAAATCGCGGGCCTCAAAAGAATCAATAATTTTTACAATCGCATTTTTGTCAATTAAAAGGCAGCCCAAAAGCGATTTTTCCGCTTCAATATTCTGGGGCAAAAGTCCCTTTGTTTGAGATTGGTTTTGAGCCATCAATTTCATTCTACTCAATTTATTTCTGTTGGCAAGAGAACGCCAAAATCCCGATATTGACGCTTAATTATTTTTATTATAAGATAACAAATCTTTAGGAGGTGGTTTCGGTGAGCAAGTTTTGGCTGGAGTTAACGAATGCTTGTGCTTGGTTCTTCTTTGGTCCAGTGATGGATGTTTGTGAAGACATAATAGCGAAGACGAAAGCAACGACCAAGAGGGTGGAAAAGGAGGAGTGATGGATACAAAGAAAGAACGCATAACCTTGAGCCGAAACGCGAATGAAAGTCCATGGTCTTCGGACCATGGATTTGATCTTTTTTAATCTGTTAAAATTTAAAAGGGGATTAAATTTTTCTAATTTTTGGGCCGGATTGGGTATCTTTAATTTTAAAACCCAGAGCTTCAATTTCTTTTCTAATTTTATCCGCCAAAGCCCAATCTTTTTTTTGCCGCGCACCATCCCTCTTTTTGACAAGCTTTCTTATATTTTCAGGGACTTCTTTTTTTGCGTCAAAAATGAAACCAAAGATTTTATCAATGGTTTTCAAAAAATTTAAGATTTCTTTTTTCGCTTCTTTTTCAATTCCGCCCCTGTCAAGCAAGGGATTAATTTCGCGAATCATTTCAAAAATTACGGAAATTGCCTTTGGGGTGTTGAAATCATCATTCATCACCGTCCAAAAATCTTTTTTGAACTTATCAATTTTAAATTTTTCTTTATCATTTTGAGATCTGGATTTTACATTTTGAATTTTTTCTATAAATTCTGCGATTCTTTCCAAATCATTTCTTGCGTTAAAAATCGTGTCTTTTTCGTAGTTTAGGGGCGAGCGGTAATGGGATTTGAGAACAATATAGCGCAAAATCCTTGCCGGATTGCTTTTTAGAAAATCGCGGATAGTTATAAAATTACCGAGCGATTTTGACATTTTTTGTCCGCCCACGCTTAAAAATCCCGTATGCAGCCAATATTTTGCCATAGGCGATTTTCCCGAAAGCGATTCCATTTGCGCAATTTCCGCCTCATGGTGGGGGAAAATCAAATCCATTCCGCCTCCGTGCATATCGTATTGGAAACCAAAATATTTTTGCGCGATTGCCGTATCTTCAATATGCCAGCCCGGCCTTCCAAGCCCCCAAGGGCTTTTCCATTTCGGCTCTGATTTATCCTTTGACCAGAATTTCCACAAACAAAAATCTCCTTTATTTCTTTTTTTTGTCGCCTCATCAATCCGGGAAACGGCATCCTCTGCCTGCAAAACCGTTCTTCCCGAAAGCGCTCCGTACTTCTTAAATTTTGAGATGTCAAAATAAATTCCATCACTTGATTTATATGCGTATTTGGGCTTTATCAGCCACCTGATCTGATCAATAATTTCTTTTATGTGTTTTGTCGCCCGGGCGTATTTTGAAACGCTGTTTACTCCCAAATCTTTCATGTCTTTTAAGTATTCTTTCTCAAAATTTCTCGCGATTGTTTTCCACAAAACATTTTTTTCTTTGGCGCGGTTTATAATTTTATCGTCAATGTCGGTTATATTCTGCAAATAAAACACATTAAATCCGCTGTCCTTTAAATATTTGGCGATAGCGTCAAAAACAATATATGTGCGCGCATGCCCTATGTGCGGAAAATCATAAACAGTCGGCCCGCAAACAAATAGACCAATCCTTTTGTCCCTGCTTGGTTTAAAACTTTCTTTCTTATTTGCAAGGGTATTGTAAATTTTAAGCATTATTTAATATTATTCTTATTTTTTCGTTCAAGCAATAAATATCGGGAAAATAATAAAAAAAGAAACCGGACTCAGGGGGCTCTTTGAGTGGTTCTTATAACTCATTGAGCTTTCCAAGTCCGGCCGGAAACAGAATGGGGGTTAGTTCGGCACCTCGCTTTTTTTAGGGTCTCTGAATGATGACATAGCCTCGCGCGTCGCCGCGTTTGATCCAAGACAATGGCACCAAGACCCTGAAGTCTCCCGGGAGAGAAGGTTTATCTTTCCCCGCCGTCTCCTCCCCCCTAACGAGCTGATCGAACTTCTCTATGTGGACAAACACCACAACTACTGGTTCCGTTTTCATGTGCCACCTCCTTGTGGCATTATCATATCATACTTATATAATATGTCAAATTAAACATTTACATGAAAGTTGCTAGTTTCAAAAATCTTTGATAGTATTAAAGAATTTATTATTAACATTAATTTCTCATATGAAAAAAAAGGATATTTTAGTGGGTTTGGTTATTGGTTGTTTAATCGGAATTTTAGCCCTTGCCACGATCAAAAACATAGAATCGGTTATACAGGAAAGATTTTCCTGGTTTAACCTGAAAATGATCTATCCGTTGCCCCTGATTATGCCTATACTCGCGGTTATTGGTTTGTTTGCGGCGCAAATTCTTGCCAAAAAAATAAAAACCATCTGGCAATTTGCAAAATTTGCGCTGGTAGGAGCATTAAATACCTTCGTAGATCTGGGCATATTGAATCTTTTGATATTTTTGGGCGGCGCGGGAGTACCCCAAGGGATGCTTTATGGTTTTTTCAAATTTATTTCTTTTTCGGCGGCGGCAACCAACAGTTATTTTTGGAATAAATCTTGGACATTTGAAAAAGGAGGGCAAATCAAGGGAAAGGAATTCGCGGGGTTTTACCTTGCAACCGGCGTGGGAGCGCTTATAAATGTCGGAGTGGCTCTGTTTTTTGTAAAAATTACAGGCCCTCTGCTTGGAATGAACGAGCTTTTATGGGCCGGCATAATTGCGCCATTTATAGGGGTTTTTGCGGGATTCATCTGGAACTTTCTGGCTTATAAGTTTATTATTTTTAAGAAATAATTTTTATCTTTAAGATTTTGCAGTGAATTTTATGCCTTTATCGTTGTATAGAAAATACAGGCCGATTGATTTTGCTGATTTCATCGGACAGGAGCATATCATAAAAACGCTCACCAACGCCATTGAGGGCAATTTAATTTCGCACGCCTATCTTTTTTGCGGGCCGCGCGGATCCGGGAAAACAACCGTCGCCCGCGTTTTTGCGAAAGCGATAAACTGCGAAAATAGAAAAGGGTACGAGCCCTGCAATAAATGCCCTGCCTGCGCGTCAATCAATCAGGGACAGGCGATTGATATAATAGAAATTGATGCCGCATCAAACCGGGGCATAGAAGAAGTGCGCCAGTTAAAAGAGGGGGCTAAATTCGTCCCCACGCGCCTTAAATTCAAGGTTTTTATCGTTGACGAGGCGCATCAGCTTTCAAAAGACGCGGCAAACGCGCTTTTAAAAATTCTTGAAGAGCCGCCCTCTCATGTGATTTTCATTTTAGCCACGACAGAAATCCATAAAATGATATCAACCATAATTTCAAGATGCCAGCGCTTTGATTTTCATCGGATAACCGCAAACGAAATTTTAAAAAAACTCCAGAGAATATCGGAGAAAGAAAAAATAAAAATTGACGGAAATGCGCTTGAATTAATATCGGCAAACGCGGAAGGGGATTTTAGAAACGCAGAAAGCTTGTTGGAGCAGGTAATCACCTATGCCAAAACCGTTCAGGGAAAGACAATAAACGCAGAGCAGGTAAAAGACATTCTGGGGCTCGTTGACTTTAATCTGGTGGCGGATTTTTTTGACATAATTATAAAAAAGGATCCCGCTTTGGCAATTGATTTTCTGAACAAAAACATAGAAAAGGGACTAAACCCTTTTGAATTTGGAAATGCGCTTGTCAATTATTTAAGAAGCAGTCTTATTCTAAAAATTGATACCTCCCTTGAAACTGTTGCTGTGGAAAGTTTGACAAAAGAAGCGAAAGAAAAACTCAAAAATCAGATTAAAATAATTTCTGAAAGGGATTTAAGGCGCTCGCTGAAAGCATTTCTTGATGCCCAAAGCAAAATGAAATATGCCTTGATCCCCCAGCTTCCGATTGAACTGGCGATTCTTGAAATTATCGAAGAATAATGATAAAAATCAAACACTGCGGGGTCGTCTAACGGTAGGACAACGGCCTTTGGAGCCGCGAATCGGGGTTCGAGTCCCTGCCCCGCAGCAGTATTTGACGGCACGAACTCAAAATTTCTTGACGAGAGTGTTCGTTCGCCCAGCCCCGCCGCCGCAGGCGGCGGGCAACTCGTCAGGTCAGGTTTCGTTTCTTGGATTTGTGGATTAAGTTCGGCAAAATAATTTCAAAATTTTGCGAGTGTTCTAAATTCGCAAAAGATAAAAATAACTAAAAATATATGGAAATAGCAAAAACATTCCACGGCTATTCTTTATATCGATTATTATCGTTCTAATGTTCAAGGTTTAAAATGGTTCTTCACAATCTTCAAAAAATCGCCCTTTGGGCGATTTTTTGTTATAATAATTTAAACAATTTTTTTATAAAATTATGGACAGGAACTTGGCCCTGGAATTTGTCAGGGTGACGGAGGCGGCTGCTATTGGGGCGGCCAAATGGATAGGGTTGGGCGATCGAAAAGCCGCTGACAGGGCGGCAGTAAAGGAAATGCGCGCCCGTTTTAATCAGGTTGATTTTTCAGGGCGTATTGTGATAGGCGAAGGAAAAAAAGACAAGGCGCCACGGCTTTATACAGGAGAAATAGTGGGCAAAAACAACAATCCTAAAATGGATCTTGCCATTGACCCGCTGGAATGCACTGACAGCGTTGCCTGGGGAAGATATAACGCAATTTCGGTAATCGCGGCCGGCCCAAAGGGCAGTCTTTTAAGCGCGCCCGACACCTATATGGACAAAATCGCAGTTGGCCCGGCCGCCATATCGGTTATTGATTTAAATCATTCTGTCAGCGTCAATTTAAAAAAAGTGGCTAAAGTGCTTTCTAAAAATATAAATGATATAACCGTTATAGTTTTAGACAGGCCGCGCCATGAAAATTTAATAAAAGAGATTAGAAAAACAGGGGCAAGAGTCCGCTTAATTACCGATGGAGACGTGGCGGGCGCGATCGCTACCTGTATGCCAAATTCAGGGATTGATGTTCTGATGGGAATCGGAGGAAGCGCGGAAGCGGTTTTATCTGCGGTAGCCCTAAAAGTATTTGGCGGAGAAATTATCTGCCGATTTAAACCAAAAGACAAAAAAGACGAAGAAGAAATAAAAAAATATTTGAAAATAATCGGCATAAAAGACATTAATCATATTTTTTACGCAAAAGATTTGGCTAGGGGAAACAAGCTGACCTTCACCGCAACCGGAATAATTGACGGTCCTATTCTTGAAGGAGTGCTTTTTCAAAAAGATAAAATTATTACCCATTCAATAGTGATTCGCGGGATATCGGGAACTGTCCGGTACATTACGACACATCATAATACAAACTGCCCCGCCCCAAGGGATGGGGCATCCTTTCGGGGAAGTTCTTTTAGCGGCCTTCATCCCCGCAACAAACAGCGGGGTATTCTCGTGGCTAAAATTAAAAAACCTCATTTTTAAAATCTAACATTAATCCAACAATATGATTATTTCCACCAAAAAATTATTTGAACGCGCATACGGAAAATACGCCATCGGCGCCTATAATATTAACAATGCCGAACAGGTAATGGGGTTGTTTGGGGGGAATATGGAAAGCTTGGCGCCCTTTATCGTTCAAATCTCAAAGGGAGCCAGAAAATACACCGATAAAAAGCTTTTGGAAGCGATGATCAGGGCGGCTAATGAAATATTCCCCGAGGCGATTTTTGCCGTTCATTTGGATCACGGAGACGAAGAAACCTGCATGGATTGCATTAAAAGCGGCTTTTACAGCTCTGTGATGATTGACGCAAGCGACAAAGATTTTGAAGAAAACATTTCTATCACAAAAAGAGTGGTTGATGCGGCCCGCCAGAAAGGAATATCCGTGGAAGCGGAACTGGGACAGCTTGGAGGAGTTGAAGAAGATATTTCAATAAAAAAGGGGAGCGCCAAATTGACTGATCCAAAACAAGCAAAAGAATTTATTGAAAGAACGGGATGCGACAGCTTGGCTTGCGCGATTGGAACAAGCCATGGCGCTTATAAATTCAGCGGTTCCCAAAATATCCATTTTGAAGTTCTTGGAGAAATTCAAAAATTGGTTCCGGGATTTCCTTTGGTAATGCACGGCGCAAGTTCGGTGCCCGCTGATGAAATTTCAAGAATAAATAATGCGGGGGGAAAGCTGGAGGGCACAAAAGGAGTTGACGAGGCGCAGTTTGAAATGGCGGCGCGCCTTGGAGTTGTAAAAGTAAATATTGACACTGACGGAAGACTGGTTTGGTGCAGGGTTCATCGGGAGTTTTTTAAAGACAATCCCGAAATTTTTGATTTAAGAAAGCCGGGAGAAATTTTTATGAAAGAATACGCCAAATATATCATTCATAAAAACCGGATATTGGGAAGCGCCGGAAAGCTTGACGAAATAAGAAAAATTTTGTAAGATCTAAATTAGGAGGAAACATGAAGCCATCATTGGACAAGATTCGAAAAGAAGTGGAGGCTTATTGCGACAAGCTGGGCAAGCCAATAGATCCCAAAATCAAGGATTTGGTCATTGGCTTAAAAAGATGCGGGATTGCTACCAAAGCTTCTTGCGAGGGGCATAAGGGACGAGGGCGATCTTATCCTTGGGTTAGCGTACCAACAAATCAGGCAAAAACACTTGCAAGAGTGGTTGCTTGGCAAAACAGGCCCAAACTTCCCGACGGCCAAGCAAACACAAACATCTGGGTTTTGCGCCCAAGCTTTGACATTTATCTCGTACCCGAAGACACAAATCGCCCCCTAAAGAAGATGCAAGAAGAAGCAATACAGTTCGGCCTTTTCTTGCAGAATCTTCCCGATGAGTGGCTAAAATAACCGAAGCGCTTGTGAAAACAGGCGGCGGAGAAGCGAGATGTTGTTATCATACAATGTCCCTTTTTATTTTTAGGATTTCAGAAAGGGGCGGTTTTTTGTTAGAATTATCTTATTAAACGAATTTATGTTCAGGAAAAAAACAAGGGTTATAAAAATCGGAGATATTAAAATCGGGGGCAATTATCCGATTATCGTCCAGTCAATGACAAGCACTCCAACCTCAGATATCATTAAAACGATAAAGCAGATAAAAAAACTTGAAGAAGCGGGATGCGAAATTGCAAGAGTCGGGATTCCGGATTTAAAATCGGCCCAAGCAATTAAAAAAATCAAAAATAATATAAATATTCCCCTGGTGGCCGACATTCATTTTTCTTCTATTTTGGCGATTGAAGCAATCAATCAGGGAGCGGATAAAATAAGGATTAATCCCGGCAACTTCCCCAAAGAAGACCTTAAAATGATCGTAAAAGCGGCAAAAAAAAGAAATATTCCAATCAGGATCGGCATTAACAGCGGATCCATTGAAAAAGATATTATCGGCAATGAAAGAAGCGCAACCAGCGAAATGATGGTGAAATCTGCCCTAAGAAACATTAAACTTATGGAAAATCTCGGCTTTGACAATCTTGTTATTTCTTTAAAAGCGCCCGATGTTTTAAGAACAATAAAAGCCTATGAGCTTTTATCCAGAAGAACCGATTATCCCTTGCATCTTGGCGTGACAGAAGCAGGAGGGGAGTTTTCCGGAACAGTTAAATCATCAATCGCCTTAGGTTATTTATTAGTAAAGGGCGTTGGCGATACCATAAGGATTTCTTTAAGCGCTGATCCGGTAAAAGAAGTAAGGGCGGGCTGGGAAATTTTAAAAAGCTTAAATCTTAGAGAAAAGGGAGTAAAAATAGTAAGCTGTCCCACCTGCGCCAGAAAAGGAATTGACGTGATAAAGATTTCAAAAGAAGTTGAAAAAATGACAGCCAAGATAGAAAAACCCTTAAAAATCGCCATTATGGGATGCGTAGTTAATGGGTTGGGCGAAGGCAGGGAAGCGGATCTTGCTCTTGTAGGTTCAAAAAATTGCGTTATTTTTATGAAAGAGGGAAAAATTGTTTCGCAGATTCCCAAAAAAGACGCGCTTAAAATAATAAAAAAAGAGCTTGAAAACTACAAGTGAAAATGATATCAAAAGATTAATTCTTCCGGATAAGAAATTGTTAGGGCCATGTTTTGGGATTCAAAGAGCGCTTAACGAATGTTTGAAAATAAGGGATAAGAAGAAATATCTAATGTATGGCCAGTTAGGACACAATAAAGCCTTGTGCGGAATTTTAAAAAAAGAAGGCATCGGTTTTATAGGCGATTTAAAAAAAACAAAGAATAAAAAAATTATTATTAGGGCTCATGGGATAAACCAAAGAAACCGATCTTTATTAGACAAAAAGAATATTCATTTTTTAGATCTGACTTGCCCCTTTGTTAAAAATTTTTTAGAAAAAGCATTGGCATTTGAGAAAAAAAATTATCAGGTTGTAATTATCGGAAGAAAAAACCATATAGAAATAAAAAACATCAAAAGTTTTCTTAAAAGCCCCATCATCGCGGACAATAGATCGGAAATAAAAAATATCCCTTTTTGCGAAAAAATCGCTTGCTTTTCCCAAACCACTCAAACTCTTGAAACGATAAAAACCATCTTGCCATTAATAAAAAAACGCGCTAAAAAATTCATTTACGTTGAAACAAGGTGCTTTGAAACTCAAATAAGGCAGGATGAGGCAAAAAAAATGGCTAAAAAAGTTGATTTGGTTCTTGTGGTTGGCGACAAAAATTCGGAAAACGCCAATAATCTTTTAAAAATATCCAAAAAATACGCTCAAGCCAAGCTTGTTTTAAATAAGGAAAATATCAATAAAAAACTTTTTAAAGGAATAAAAATAGTTGGAATTATCGCCAGCGCCTCAAGCCCGAAAACAAGCGCTGAAAATATAATAAAGTCTATTAAACAAATCTAAAAAACGCTGAAAATGAATTGCCCCGCTTATTTTCTTTTTTTAAAATTTAAGATAAAATAAGATAACATGCTTTTGGACTTTCATCAAACAGAAAAAATATTGTCAAAATACAAAATTCCTTTTGCCAAAAGCTTTCTGGCAAAGAATACAAATGAGGCGATAAAAAACGCCAAAGAAATCGGCTATCCGGTTGTTTTGAAAGTTGTGTCGGGCGATATTTTGCATAGAACGGAAATTGGCGCTGTTTTGAACGATATTAGAAACGAAAAAGAGTTAAAAACTGGTTTTCTTAAAATAGAAAAATCAATCAAAAAGAACGCGCCGAAGGCGAAAATTGAGGGAATATTGGTTCAGGAGCAAAAAAGCGGAATGCAGATTATTATCGGCGCAAAAATTGACGAGGTTTTCGGATCTGTTTTGATGTTTGGATTGGGAGGAATTTTTGTAGAGGCGTTTAAAGATGTTTCTTTCCGGTTAGCCCCGGTCACGCAAAAAGACGCAAAGGAAATGATAAAAGAAATCAGGGGTTTTAAAATTTTAACCGGTTTTCGCGGACAAAAAAAGGCTAATTTAAGAAAGATTGAAGAAATCATTCTAAAAGCGTCTTTGCTCATCATGGAAGAAAATATAAAAGAATTTGATCTTAATCCGATAATAACAAATGAAAAAGGAGCGTGGGCGTGCGATGCCAAAATCATTTTATGAAATATAAATCAATTTTTTCACCGAAAAATATTGCCCTGATAGGAGCAAGCGATCGTCTGGGATCGGTAGGAAGGGGATTGGTAAAAAATCTGTCTGAGGGGTCTTTGAGAAGAAAGATCTATCTTGTGAATCCTTTTAAAAATTCCATTTTGGGGAAAAAATCATACCCCAATATCGGAGCAATAAAAAATAAGATTGATCTGGCAATCATTGCCGTACCTGCCAAAATTGTTTTAAAAATTGCAGGCGAGTGTATCCAAAAAAAGGTGGGGGGAATGATTATAATTTCTGCCGGATTCGCAGAAACAGGAAAGGACGGAAAAGCAATGCAGGAAAAAATAAAAAAACTAATTCAAGAAAAAAATATTCCCATGGTCGGGCCAAATTGCCTTGGAATAATAAGACCGCCTTCAAGGCTGAACGCATCTTTTGCGCCCGCCACTCCAAAATCGGGAGAAATCGCCTTTATCTCGCAATCAGGCGCCCTTATTGATTCAATGATTGATATGTCTTTGGATGAAAATTACGGATTTTCTGCAATTATTTCTTACGGCAATGAAGCGGATTTGAGTTTAACGGATTATTTAGAATGGGCCGCAAGCGATAAAAAAACAAAAGTGATCGCTTTATATATTGAGGGAATAAAAAATGGAAGAAAATTTTTTGAAATTGCAAAAAAAATAAAAAAACCGATTGTTGCCTTAAAGGGCGGGAAAAGCGATTTAACTAAGAAAACTGTATTTTTACATACGGGCGCCCTGATGGGCCAAAAGGAAATATTCTCCGCCGCCTTCCAACAGGCGGGAATATTTGAAGTCAATTCTCTGGAGGAACTTTTTGACACCGCAAAAATACTTTGCTGGCAGCCAAAAATAAAAAACGGGATAGGAGTTGTAACAAACGGAGGCGGGGCAGGGGTTTTAACAGCAGATTATTGCCAGGAAATGAAAATAAATTTGCCGCTTTTGTCTCCTTTAACCCTAAAATCACTTGATAAAAGCAAAACGATGCATCCCGCTTATTCAAAAAACAACCCTTTGGATATCATTGGCGACGCTCTCTCTGAAAGATATCAAACGGCGATAGAGGCAGTGCTTGGGCAAAATAATATCCATGGATTAATAGTTATCCAGACGCTTCAGATAATGACCGAACCCGTAAAAAATGCTAAAATTATTATAAATGCCAAAAAAAATTGGCCCAAAAAAGCGGTCGTTTCCGTTTTTATGGGAGAAAGCCAGAAAACCAAAAAAGCGATATCGCTTTTGGAAAAAAACCGAATTCCAAATTATACCGATCCTCTGAGAGCCGTAAAGTCAATAAAAAGATTAATAATTAAATAAAATAAAAAAATTATGAAGGAAAAAAAGTTTGTCTTGCGCTTTAACGAATTGAGCTACAAAGACGTGCCTCTGGTGGGAGGGAAAAACGCATCGCTGGGGGAAATGTACAGAAACTTAAGACCCAGGGGCATTAACATACCAAACGGATTTGCCCTAACTTCCTATGCTTATTTCTATTTTCTGGAAAAAGCAGGCATCAAACAGCAAATAAAAAATATTATAGAATCCTGCGACCTTGAAAATGTTTCTCAGCTGCAGTCAGCCGGAAAAAAAATCAGATCTCTCATTTTGAAATCTTGTTTGCCGAAAGAAATTGAAGAAGAGATTATAAAAGAATATAAAAACTTATCCAGAGAATATAAAGAAGAGAATTCCGATGTCGCCGTAAGAAGTTCCGCTACTGCTGAAGATTTGCCCACCGCCTCATTTGCGGGACAGCAAGAAACGTTTCTCAACATAAAAGGGGAGAAAGAACTCCTCTTGGCTGTAAAGCGATGCATTGCGTCACTTTTCACGGATAGGGCCATTGCGTATCGCCAGCAAAAAGGATTTAAACATTTAAAAATTGCTCTCTCGGTGGGAGTGCAAAAAATGGTGAGATCAGATTTGGGTTCCTCGGGAGTTATGTTCACCCTAGACACAGAAACGGGTTTTCCAAATGTTGTTCTTATAAATTCTATTTGGGGATTGGGAGAAATGATAGTACAGGGGAAAATTACTCCTGACGAATTTTTTATCTTTAAACCAACCCTAAAACAGGGCTATAAATCCATAATAGTAAAAAATCTCGGCAGAAAATCAAAAAAATATATTTATAAGACGGGGGGAGGATTAAAAGAAATAACCGTAACTCCGGAAAAGCAACTTAAATTTTCTCTAAACGACCGGGAAATTCTAACTCTTGCAAAATGGGCCTGCGAGATTGAAGAGTACTACTCAAAAATATGGAAAAAATGGATGCCCCAAGACATTGAATGGGCAAAAGACGGAAAAACCGGAGAGCTTTTTATAGTGCAATCGCGCCCGGAAACTATTCATGCCGCCAAAAAAGAGCTTGTATATCATGAATACGAAATTAAAACCAAAAAAGAGCCGATATTAAAAGGCATTGCCATAGGAGATAAAATCGGCCAGGGAGTGGCGCAGGTAATATCTTCTGTTGCCCAAATGGATAAATTTAAAAAAGGGGGAATTCTTGTGACAAAAATGACCGATCCTGACTGGGTGCCGATAATGAAAATTGCTTCTGCCATTGTTACAGATGAGGGGGGAAAAACCGCCCATGCGGCGATTGTTTCAAGAGAACTTGGAATCCCTTGCATTGTGGGCACGAAAACCGCAACAAAAATTTTAAAAACCGGGCAATGTATTACCGTTGATTGCACGCAGGGCTTAAAGGGAAGAATATTTTTGGGGAAAATACCGTACAAAATCAGAAAATACAATTTTACCAGAATGCGCAGCAAGATATCCCAAGAAAAATCCGAAACAAAAATATCTGTCAATATCGGCGCCCCTGAAATTGCCTTCAAAACATCATTTTTGCCCGTTGAAGGAGTGGGGTTGGCGCGGGAAGAATTTATCATCGCCCAAAAAATTCAAGTGCATCCATTGGCTCTTTATCATTTTAATAAAATTAAAAATAAAGCCCTTAAGAAAAAGATTGAAGAAATTACAGTTGAACACAAGGATAAAAAAGAGTATTTTATAAAAGAATTGGCGGAGGGAATAGCCCAAATTACCGCAGCTTTTTGGCCCAACGAAGTTATTGTCAGATTTTCCGATTTTAAGACAAACGAATACGCGCAGCTTATCGGCGGACAGGGATTTGAACCCCAAGAAGAGAATCCAATGATCGGCTGGAGAGGCGCCTCAAGGTATTATGACCCTGCGTTCCTGCCCGCCTTCGGGATGGAATGTGTGGCTATAAGACGGGTAAGAAACGACTTTGGCCTGAAAAATCTCTCTGTAATGATTCCTTTTTGCAGAACGCCAAAGGAGGGAAAAATGGTTTTAGAAATAATGAAAAAGCATGGGCTTGAAAGTAAAAAAGACAAGCTTAAGGTTTATGTAATGTGCGAAATACCCTCTAACGTGATTTTGATGGATGAGTTTCTGGATATTTTTGACGGAATGAGCATTGGTTCAAACGATTTGACACAGCTCACCGTTGGGATAGACCGAGACAACGCAAATCTTACTCACATAACCGACGAAAGAGACCAGTCGGTAAAAAAACTGCTGGAAACGGTGATAAGGGGGTGCCGCAAAAGAAAAAAATACATAAGCATTTGCGGCGACGCGCCTTCTACCTTCCTTGATTTCGCAGAGTTCCTAAAAAAAGAGAAAATAAATTCTATATCTTTAAGCCCTGATGCGGTAATAAAAACATTTTTGAGATTGGCGGGGAAAAAATGATCAAATACGATATTATAACATTCGGATCTGCCAGCGAAGATATACTTATTTTTTCCGATGATTTCTTTAAAAAGGAAATCAGGCTTTTATTGGGCGATAAAGTAGACATAGATGGCATGTTCGTTAAAAGCGGAGGAGGAGGAACTAACGCAGCCGCTACGTTTTCCATGCAAGGATTTAGAACCGCTTTTTGCGGATGTGTCGGAATTGATTGCGGAAGCTCTTTAATAATGTCTGATTTGAAAAATCTTAGAATTGGAAAAGAATTCCTCGGCGTTTTAAAGAATATTCCCACCAATAAATCGGTGGTTCTAAGCGGCAGAAAAATGGGAAGGGTGATTTTAACCTATCGCGGAGCTTCCGGGCATTTGCCACCAAATTTTAATTTAGAAAAAATGTCCGCCCGATGGTTTTATTTGGCGCCACTTTCCGGGATTATGGCAAAAAAAACATGGGAAATTATTAGTTTTGCCAATAAAAACAATATTAAAATTGCCATTAATCCCGGAAAAGAACAAATAAATTTTTTGAAAAAAAGCGTTAAAAGATTATTGTCAAGCGTTGATGTTTTGATATTGAACAAAGAAGAGGCCCAAATGTTATTCTCAATGAAAGAACAAGAAAATATTTTTAAAAGATATAGAAAATTGGCCAAGGGCTATGTCGTTATAACCGATGATAAAAAAGGCGCTGTTGTTTTTGATAAAAACAATATGTGGAAAGTAGGCATATTTAACATAAAAGTGGCTGATAAAACAGGCGCAGGCGATGCTTTCGGGTCTGGATTTGTTTCGGGCCTAATAAAAACAAACGATCCGGTTTATGCGATCCAATTGGCGGTTGCAAATTCCCACGGTTGCATCCAAAAATGGGGAGCAAAAGAAGGACTTTTGGGGAAAAACGACATTTGGAAAAAAATTCAAGTAAAAAAATTAAATTAATATGGCAAAAAAAATCGTTCTAACAGGGGATAGGCCCACGGGGCCGTTGCATTTAGGCCATCTTGTTGGATCTCTTCAAAAAAGAGTTGAATTTCAGGAAAAATACGACTGTTATTTTATAATTGCCGACTATCAGGTTTTGACCGACCAGCTTTTGAAATCAAAAGAAATTAATCAAAATATCAAAGAAATAGTTTTAGATTATCTGGCAATCGGAATTAATCCTGAAAAATCAACAATTTTTGTTCAATCGCAAATTCCAGAAATCGCAGAGTTAAATTTAATTTTCTCAATGTTGGCAACGATGGCTCGCATACAAAGAAATCCCACGGTTAAAGAAGAAATTAAGGCGTCAGGAATCAAAAAAGCAAGCTTGGGATTTATAAGCTACCCTGTTTCGCAGGCGGCGGATATTTTGTGCGTCAGGGCTAATTTTGTGCCTGTGGGGAAAGATCAGCTGCCCCACATTGAGCTTACAAGAGAAATCGCTTCAAGCTTTAATCGGCTTTTTGGAAGCACTTTTCCGATTCCCGAAGCGATTTTGAGCCAGACCCCAATTTTGCCGGGGCTTGACGGACAAAAAATGTCAAAATCAAGAAATAACGCTATTTTTCTCTCTGATTCTCCAAAAATTGTTGAGGAAAAAGTGATGAAAGCGATCACCGATCCCGAAAAAATTCATTTAAAAGACAGGGGGCATCCTGAAGTCTGCAACATATATCAATATTATAAAGCGCTTTTTCCAGACAAAACAGTTGAGGTTAAAAATTTGTGCGAAAAAGGGGAGATCGGATGCGTTGCCTGCAAAAAAGAGCTGGCGAAATTGCTAAATGAATTTTTGAAACCAATTCAGGAAAAAAGAAATCAATTCGCAAAAAAACCACATCTAATAAAAGAAATTTTGGAAAGGGGGAAAGTAAAAACACAAAAAAAAGTCCAAGAAACGCTTAAAATGACAAAAGAAAAAATCGGATTATTTAAAAATTAATATCAAGAAGTGAATAATTATGAATGAGGATAAGTTTAACTTCAATACACCAATACAGATAACTACTGATCAGCCATCTCAAAAACTTCTCGATGCAGGGAACTTATTGAAAAGAAGCCTGGAAGTATATAAATCAAAATTTTGGGTTTTGATGGGAATAAACCTTATGCCCGTAATTGCTTTTAGCATTTTTGAAGCTGCAATGAGCGCATCTTTGGTTTCGCCATCATTAAAATTTATATCGCTAGGAACGCTTATTGTGCCAACAATTATTATCTCTTTGTGGGGTACAGCCAGTTTATGCTTTGCAATTGACCGAAGAAAAGAGAAAATAGGAATTAAAAAATCATTAAAAATGGGTTGGAAAAAATTATTGCCCTATTGCTGGGTATCTCTGCTGGTTGGATTATATTTGATGGTGGGCGCTTTTCTTTTAATTATTCCGGGCATTATATTTTTTATTTGGTATGCATTTGCTAATTATGCGGTAATATCAGAAAACATGAAAGGAAAAAAAGCGCTACAGAGAAGCAAAGAGTTAGTGCAAGAAAGATGGTGGGGCGTATTTGAACGAATGTTATTAATTATTTTTATTGCCGCATTAAGTTCCATCATAATTGAACTTTTAACTGCCATTTTTTCTGATTCTTTAAGAATTTTGCTTATTCTAAGCGGCATCTTAAACCCAATGTCTAAGTTTTCGACATTTCAATTTTCACCTTATATAGCAGAATTTTTGAACCAATTGATCATCGCGCCGCTTATGATCGCCTATTCGTTTCTCCTTTACGAAGATCTTAAAAATACTAAAAAAGAAACGATAGGACAAGAAATTTTTACATAATCTCTATTGTTTTAATTGACATCATCCTGCAGAGCAAAAACAGGTATTTTTTTAATTTTGATTTATTTTTTGTTTTGACGATGATTTTATCAACCTCTGCGTTCACTGAAAGATTATGGGCGGATTTATATTTTCTAATTTGCGCAATGGCGTCAATGACCAAGTCAAACTTTCTGGCAATCGCAAAGAAGCAAAGTTTTTTATTCAATTTAGGAAATTTGGTTAGGTGAATGCTTTTTTCTTTTTCAAGCGCTTTAAAATATTCTTGATAAATCTCTTCTGTAATGTGAGGCATAATTGGCGCGTAAAGTTTTAAAACAGAATATAGGGTCGTATAAAGAACGAACTGGGCGGCTCTGAAATTTTTCTCATCTTTGTTCTCATAAACGCGCAACTTTACAATCTCCAAGTAATTATCGCAAAAATCTTTCCAAAAGAAATTGTCCAGCGCTAATTTCGCGCCGGCATATTCGTATTTTTCCATTCTTTTTATATATTCTTCTGTTGTCCTGTAAAGTTTGGTCAAAATCCATTTATCCTCATCGGCTAAACTATAAATGTCTGAATTTTTCGGCTTATAGTTTTTTAAGTGCGCCAGGCAAAAACGAGAAGCGTTCCAAATTTTAATAATCGTCCTTTTTCCAATTTTAACCTCTTGTTCTGAATAGCAAAGATCGTCTCCAGGGCTTGATTGAGATGCCCAGCAGCGCATTGCGTCCGCGCCATACTGCTCTAATATAACTCTGGGTTCAACAATATTTCCTTTGGATTTAGACATTTTTTCACCCTTAGAATCCAAAACGAATCCGGAAATCATTACATCGCCCCAGGGGATTTTTTTAAAATGAAGATAAGACCTCGCCAGCGTGTAAAAAAGCCAAAAATTTATAATATCGTGGGCTTGAGGCCGCAAAGACATAGGCAGCATTTTGTTTTGCTTTTTTTTATCCTTAATCATCGATAAGGCGATTTGAGGCGAGAGAGAGCTTGTCATCCACGTATCTAAAACATCGCCTTCGGGAATAAAATCATTGCCGTTGCATTCGCATTTTCTTTTCGGATTAGAATGCAGGGGATCAACGGGCAAATCGCTTATTTCGGGCAAAACTGCTTTTTGACAATTTTTGCAGTGCCAAACGGGAATGGGAACTCCAAAATACCTTTGCCTTGAAATGCACCAATCCCATCTAAGCCCTTCAATCCAGTTATCCAGCCGCTTTCTCATGTAGGGCGGATACCATTTTAATTTATTGGATTGCGCCAAAAACTCTTTTTTTAAATCAAGGTATTTTACAAACCACTGGCTGCAGGATAAAATTTCAATCTCGGTTTGGCATCTTTCATGCACATTGACCGTATGCACGATATCCGTTTCCTTTTTGAGCAATCCTTCTTTTTTTAATTTTTCAATAATGCCTTGACGGGCCATTTTTAATTTTAAACCGCCGAACTCCTTTGCTAAGTCATTTAATCTCCCATTTTTTTCAACTGATAATCTTTGAGGCAATTTATGCCTGAAATACCAGTCTATGTCGGTTGTGTCTCCGAAAGTGCAGCACATAACAGCCCCGGAGCCCTTTTTGGGATCAACTTTTTTATCTTTTAAAATTATTACTTTCTGGGAAAAAATCGGAACTGTGACTATTTTCCCGGATAAGCTTGAATATCTTTTGTCGTCCGGGTGAACAAAAACCGAAACGCAGCTTGAAAGGAGCTCCGGCCTGGTGGTTGAAATAATAAAACGTTTTTCATCGTTTGTTTTGAATTCAATGTCATACATCTTTGAATTGGTTTTCTTGTCTTCAAGGTCGGCTTGGGCGATGGCGGTTTGGCATTCCGGACACCACAAAACAGGCGCATATTTTTTATAAACCCTTTTGTTTTGAAAAAGTTCGATAAAATATTCTTGACTCATTTTTTGGACTTGGGGGCTAATCGTAGAATAAATATTTGAAAAATCGCAGGACATTGCGATATTTTTCCAATCGGCGATAAAATCGGGCAGAATTTCTTTGATTGTTTTCCGGCAAAGCTCAATAAAATTTTTTCTGCCAACATCATGCAATCTTATATTGTTTATTTTCTCCACCAGTTTTTCTGTGGGAAGCCCGTTATTGTCAACTCCAAAAGGATAAAAAACATTTTTTCCCCTCATTCTATGATAGCGGGCGACAATATCTTGGTGAGTATATGAGAATGCATGGCCCAAGTGCATTTTGCCGCTTAAAGTAGGCGGAGGAGTATCAATGGAAAAAATTTTTCCTTTTTTTCCCGGATCAAACCTGAAAACACCTTCTTTTTCCCAAAATTCCTGCCATTTTTTCTCTTTTATTTTAAAATCGTAATTCTTATCCATAATTTTTGTATTATAGCCGATCTTGGGTTTTTTCTCAATTGACACTTGACATATTTTTTGCGCTGGCATATAATGAAAATGAGGGTAAGGACGGGAACGATACACTACGCCCCAACAACGCTGTTGTCTGGGGTTCTCTTCTTTTAAATATTACATATCT
>JBBIKX010000003.1:0-16622 GCA_037445205.1 Candidatus Wildermuthbacteria bacterium | reverse complement strand
TACGCCCCAACAACGCTGTTGTCTGGGGTTCTCTTCTTTTAAATATTACATATCTGGCATTTTAGCGCTATTTTTTGTATACTAAAAAAAGCAATTTTTTATTAATCTCCAATATGAAAAGAGTTTTTGTTGCCGATGCGCTAAAATATGAAAATAATATAATCCGCGTTTGCGGATGGGTGCGTTCTTGTCGCTCCCACGGAAAGCTAACGTTTTTTGACTTACAGGACAAGTCGGGAATTTTACAGGTGGTTTTTTTGGACAGATTGTCCCAGGAAACGCTGAAAATTGTAAAAAAAGTAAGGCCCGAATGGGTCGTGGAAATAATCGGCACGATAAATAAAAGGCCGGCCAAAACCAAAAATCCAAATCTTAATACAGGCGCCATAGAAATGGTGGCCCAAGAAATAAAAGTTTTGTCAGAGGCGAAAACCCTTCCTTTTTTGATAGACAATAAAGGATATGAAATAAGCGAAGAGCTTAGGCTGAAATACCGATATCTTGACTTGCGACGCGAAAGGTTGAGAAAAAATTTAAAAATGCGCCAGGAAGTTTTTCATTTTTTAAGAACATATTTAAAAAATAACGGCTTCATAGAAGTTGAAACGCCGATCTTAACCAAATCCACGCCCGAAGGTGCGCGTGATTTTTTGGTGCCCTCGCGCCTCCAAAAAGGATCGTTTTATGCGCTTCCTCAAAGCCCCCAGCAATATAAACAGCTTTTGATGGTGGCAGGCGTTGAAAAATACTTCCAGATCGCAAGATGTTTTCGCGACGAAGACCCAAGATCTGACAGACAGGCGGAGTTTACCCAGCTTGACATTGAAACTTCTTTTATGGACGAGAGGGAGATCTTGGAGTTAATTGAAGACCTGATGATAAAAACAGCAAAAGAGGTCTTCCCTGAAAAAAAGATTAAAGAAATCCCTTTTCCGAGAATGTCATATAAAAAATCCGTTAAAGATTATAAAAGCGACAAGCCGGATTTAAGAAATAACAAAAATAATCCCAACGAATTGGCCTTCGCTTTTATTGTTGATTTTCCAATGTTTGAATATTCAAAAGATGAAAAAAAATGGAATGCGATGCACCATCCATTTACCCGGCCAAAAACAGAAAAGATTGAGGTTATTAAAAAAAATCCGGGCGAAATTTACGCCCATCAATACGATCTCGTTTTGAACGGATACGAAATAGGCGGAGGAAGCTTGCGCATATACAAGCCGGATATGCTTGAGGCAGTATTTGAGGTTTTGGGGCATAAAAAAGAAAATATCAAAAAACAATTCGGGCATCTTTTGGAAGCGTTTAGTTACGGGGTTCCGCCTCATGGAGGAATCGCTTTGGGACTGGATAGGTTAATGGCAATTTTCATGGGAGAACCAAATATAAGAGAGGTAATTGCATTTCCAAAAACCGGCGATTCGCGCGACCTGATGATGGATTCTCCATCCGGTGTAGAAAAAAATCAGCTTGAAGAGCTGGAATTAAAAAACGCCCAAAAGCGAAAGAAAAAATGAATTTTCAGGATATCGAAAAAAAAGAAAAAAGAAAAAAAATAGCAAGGATCTCCATTGTCGGTTTTTTAATCATTGGGCTTGGGTTCATGCTCTTTTTTTTAAAAATCATTATGGAGGATTATTTTTTTTGGCTGCAGACAAAAGATATGTACATCCAGATGGCCGCCAATTATCCCATAGATTATTCTTTTTTAAAGCCGTTTAAAAACTGGGGGGCGGAGGATCTTTCTATAAACGCCGATGGCGCGATATTGGTGCAGTTTGATGGAGAAAGCTCAAAAGTACTGTTCGAGAAAAATTCGGAAAGAACCTTCCCCATAGCCAGCTTAACCAAGGTTTTCTCCGCCTATGTTGCGATAAAAAGTTACGATTTTAATGACGAAATTAAATTTTCACAGGCAGCAGTAGAAACCGAAGAAAATATTGGTTTTTTTAAATTAGGCGAAAAATTTTTTCTGGGCGATCTTTTATATTCTGTTTTGATGGAATCAAGCAACGATGCCAGCTATGCCATCGCAGAAAAATCCGGAGTGAAAACATTTGTCGCTTCTTTAAATAATCTTTCAAAAGATCTTGGGTTGGAAAAAACATGGTTTGTTGATCCCATAGGCCTTGATCCAGACTATGCCCACGAAAAATATAATCAGGCGAGCGCAAAAGACATTGCTCGATTTCTGGAATTTCTGATTTTAGAGTCCGACAAAGATCCTAAAATAAAAAACATTTTTGATATAACCAAAACACAAGAGTTTGACCTTTACACAAGCGATGGGATATTTCATCACAAAATAAAAAATACCAATAAAATAATAGACGATTTCAGCGGACTTTTTATAGCGGGGAAAACCGGGACAAGCCCTATGGCCAAAGAGTGTTTTGTTACCATTTCAAAACATCAAAAAAACAACAATAATTATATAATCAGCGTAGTGCTGGGCTCAAAAAACAGATTTGAAGACACAAAAAAAATTATTGAATGGATAAACGGAGCATATATATGGTGATAGAAAATAATCTTCCTCAATATTTATCCGATCAGCAATTGACCATTAATGTCTTAAAGATTTTTATCCTTAGCGCTTTTTCATTTGGTGCTGCCTTTCTTATAACTCCTCTTTTGACCAAATTTCTTTATAAACACAAGCTCTGGAAAAAATCAGCCAGAGAAAAATCCATAGACGGAAAAGATCTTCAATTTTTTAAAAAATTTCACGAAGAGGGAGAAACAAAAGTGCCGCGAATGGGGGGCATTCTTATCTGGACCATTCCAGCGCTCACTGCCCTTATTTTTTTTATTCTCTCACGGCTAGATTTCTGGTTTTTTAAAAAATTGAATTTTTTAAGCCGATCCCAGACCTGGCTTCCGTTTTTTGCCCTGATCGCGGGATCTCTTGTCGGATTGGCGGATGATATTTTACAGGTTAAGGGAAGAGGTAAATATATCGGAGGGGGATTAAGCTTAAAGAAAAGATTGGCTTTAATGTTTCTTATAGGGCTTCTTGGCGCTTGGTGGTTTTACTACAAGCTTGGCTGGAGAACCATTCATATTCCGCTTTTGGGAGACTTGCATCTTGGAATTTTATATATTCCTCTTTTTGTGCTGGTAACAATGGGAACATATGCGGGCGGGGTGATTGACGGCCTCGATGGATTGGCAGGCGGCGCTTTTGCAACTATTTTTGGCGCATACGGAGCAATTGCATTTTTTGGCGGACATGTTGATCTGGCTGCGTTTTGCGGAGTAATAGCGGGCGCCATTCTTGCGTTTTTGTGGTTTAACATCCCTCCGGCAAGGTTTTATATGGGAGAAAGCGGAATTATGGGCCTTTGCGCCGCGCTGACGGTAGTTGCGTTTTTGTCTGATTCCGTATTGGTTTTACCGATAATCGCGATACTTATAGTGGCAGAAGCGGGATCGGTTATTCTTCAGCTTTTATCAAAAAAATATCTTAAAAGAAAATTGTTTCTTGCCTCGCCCATCCATCACCACTTTGAAGCCAGGGGATGGCCCCATTATAAAGTTACAATGAGATTTTGCATTGTAGGAATAATTGCGGCAATAATTGGTATAGCTATACGGCTCTTGGGCTAAAACGCCAACGCCTCTGCTCCATTTTCTGTATTTGTAATTACGCCTTGAAACATAAAAAATATTTTATACCTTATGAAATCGTCTGCATCAGCTTTGACAAAAAAATATCCCGAATTTATCTATAAAGATTGTCTTTATCTTCAAAAAAATAATGATTTTAAAATTTGGTATGATTTTTTGATTCCGCCCGATTTTAAATTCAAAACAGAAATTATTATAAAAAACATTGACCAAAAAAGATTAAAGGGGTTGGAAAATGATTCCTTAAAAAATTTAATTTTCCATCTGGGCTTGATTGAAATGTTGAATTACTGGAAACTAACCTGCTCTCCGAAAATAAAGATTGAAGCGGGCGGCTTGAGCGGGGAGGGAATCTCTTTTGCAAGAAAAGTGCTGGAAAGGGGAATGGGGCAATATTTTTATGAAAACAAAATTGATTTTACAAAAAAAGAATTTTTAAAAATTGAATCTTGCAAAAGAAAACCGCTTGAAGCGTCTTTTTTAAAATTAAATTCCAAAAAATATCTTATTCCTATCGGAGGAGGGAAAGACTCGCCGGTTGCAATAGAATTTTTAAGGGGCAACCAAAGAATCTTGGGCGGATTTTCGCTTAATGCCCAGAAACCCCAAATTGATATCTTCAGAGCTGCCAAACTGAAAGAATTAATATCGGTCAAAAGAAATCTGGACTCACAGATTTTTGGTATGCACAGGCGAAGTTTTTTAAACGGACATGTGCCCTTTTCCGCATTTTTATCTTTTTTAAGTTTGCTTTTGGCGTATCTTTTTGATTATAAAAATATCGTTTTTGCATGGGAAAAGAGCTCAAACGAGCCGAACCTAAAATACAAAGATAAATGGATAAATCATCAGTGGTCTAAAAGCCAGGAATTCGAAGAGCTGTTTAAAAAATACTGCAAAAAGCATCTTTTAAGAGATGCTGAATTTTTCTCTTCCCTGAGAAATTTTTCTGAAATAGAAATTGCAGAAATTTTTGCGAAATTAGAAAAATATCATCCCTATTTTATCAGCTGCAACAGCGCTTATAGAATCAGAGGAAAAAAAATGGGATGGTGCGGACAGTGCCCAAAGTGCCTTTTTGTTTATATTTCTCTTTCGCCCTTTCTTGACGAAAAAAAATTAATAAAAATTTTTGGAAGAAATCTTTTAGAGGATAAGAAGCTTTTGGACGAAATGTTAAGATTAATTGGGCGCATAGATTTCAAACCATTTGAATGCGTGGGCACGCCCAAAGAAACTGTTTTTGCACTAAAGTCAACAGCGAAAAGATATCAGAAAAATAAAAAAAATCTTCCATACCTTTTAAAAATTTTTCAAGAAATAAATAAAATTTAATTTTTAAAATGATCTTTCCTCAATTATCCAAAAAAGATATCTTGATATTGGGGCTCGGAAGAGAAGGGGAGTCGAGCCTGAAATTTATAAGAAAATTATTGCCCCAAAAAAGAATAGGATTGGCGGATAAATTAATGCTTGAAAAATTGCCTCCGAAAACGCAGCTTCTTATAAAAAGGGATAAAAATCTTTCGCTTCATTTGGGAAAAAATTATCTGAGGGCAATCAAGCGCTACGATATTATCATTAAAACGCCCGGAATTCCCAAAAAATCGCTAACGCCTTTTTTAAAAAACGGGCAAATAATCACCTCGCAGGCGGAAATATTTCTTGAAAAATATGCGCCCATTACCATAGGCGTTACAGGCACGAAAGGAAAAAGCACAACCGCCTCTTTAATTTATAAAATACTGAAAATAGGAGGGATAAAAACGGTTTTGCTGGGAAATATCGGCAAACCATGCCTTGATTATTTTAAATCAAAAAAACCAGCTGATTTTTTTGTATTTGAAATTTCATCGCACCAATTACAAGATCTTAAAATAAGTCCCCACATCGCCATTTTCCTTAATATTTTCAGAGAACATCTTGATTATTATAAGAATTTTTCTGATTATTTTTCGGCTAAAAAAAATATCGGAATCTGGCAGAAAAAAAATGATTTTTTTATTTTTAACGCAGATCTTGATTATTTAAAAAATTTCTCTAAAAAAATAAAATCAAATTTATTTTCTTACGGATTAAAAAACAAGGGTCTTAAGAAATGTTATTTTAAAAACGGCTGGATTTTTTTTGAAAATAAAAAAATCATTCGCAAAAAAGAAATCCCCCTTTATGGCGATCATAATCTTTTCAACGTAATGGCGGCAATATCAGCGGGAATGATTTTAAAAATCGATCCATTAAAAATCAAAAGGGCCATTAAAGAATTTAAGCCCCTAAAGCACCGGATGGAATATGTCAAAAAATTTGGAGATATTGAATTCATTAACGACTCTTTATCCACTGTGCCTCAAGCAACCATCAGCGCCATCAGGGCGGTTTCTAACATTGAAACCATTATATTGGGAGGATTTGATAGGGGGCAATATTTCAAAGATTTGGTCGAGGAAATATCCCGCCAAAAGATAAAAAATTTAATTCTTTTTCCGGATACTGGAAAAAGAATCTTTTTGGATCTTAAAAAACACGCAAAATATATGCCTCGGTGTTTTTTTGTGTCCAATATGAGGGATGCTGTAAAAATCGCCTTCAAAGAAGGGAAAAAGGGAGTATGTATTTTATCTCCGGCATCTGCAAGCTTTAATCTTTTTAAAGATTACAAAGACAGGGGGGAACAATTTAAAAAATATGTTAAGATCTTTGCCAAAAATAAATATTAAAAGCCGACCGGACTATATTTTGCTTTTAGCAATCCTGTTCCTTTTGTTTATGGGGATTATAATTTTATCCAGCGCTTCAGCGCCTCTTTCGGCAAGAACCGCAGGAACGCCAAATTATTTTTTATTCCGCCAGATCATTGTGGGATTAATTCCCGGACTTATTCTTGCCCTGATTCTTTATAATTTTAAAATTTCTTTCTTGAGGGAAAAATCTTTTTGGATTTATCTTTTTTCAATGCTTTTAATGGCGCTTGTTTTTATCCCAAAAATAGGTGAAGCGGCGGGCGGGGCGAGAAGATGGATAAAAATTTTTGGCTTTTCTTTCCAGCCCGTAGAATTTTTAAAAATCGCTATAATTTTATATCTTGCGGCTTGGATGGTAAAACCCATAAAAAAGAAAAACACCTATCTATCGCTTCTTTTGCCATTTTGCATCATCATAGGAATGCCACTTCTTCTTTTAATTTTGCAACCCAATATAAGCGCTGTGGGAATGATTGCTTTTATCGGATTGGCCATATATTTTGTGAGTAAAGCGCCCTTATCCCATATTTTGGTTTTCATAATTATTGCAATACTATTGTTTTCGACTTTGATTTTTGAACCTTATCGTTTCAACAGAATGTTTACTTTTTTAAATCCCGAAAAAGACCCTTTGGGAAAGGGTTATCATATAAAACAATCGCTGATCGCTATAGGGTCGGGAGGGGTTTTCGGCAAAGGAATAGGGTTTAGCGACCAAAAATTCGGATTTTTGCCAAAGCCCATCATTACTGATTCCATTTTTCCGGTTTTCGCAGAAGAAACAGGGTTTTTTGGGTCTTTAATGCTTCTGATCTGTTATGGAATTTTAATTTGGAGGGGTTTTAAAACCGCAAAAGATTCAACGGACGAATTTTCAAGGCTAACGGCAATCGGCATAACCTCGTGGATAGGCATACAAACATTTATTAATCTGGCGGCGATGATGGCCCTTTTCCCGCTGACAGGCGTACCATTGCCATTTTTAAGCTACGGAAGCTCTGCCTTGATTTGCGAATTAGCGGCAATGGGCATATTATTAAATATCTCAAAAAATAACCGAATATGAAAATTGTTTTTACAAGCGGCGGCAGCGGGGGACACATTTTTCCCATTATCGCCATTATAAGAAGTCTTAAAAGAAACTGGCCAATTCAAAGATTAGGTCCGCTTGAAGTGTTTTTTTTGGGCCCCAAGGATTATTTTTATAAAAAATTTTTGGAGAGAGAGGGGATTATTGTCAAAGATATTTCCGCCGGCAAAATACGAAGATATTTTTCTCTGAAAGATTTTTTTAGAAATTTTCTGGATGTGTTTTACAGAACGCCCAAGGGAATGCTGGATTCATACCGTTTTCTTAAAAAACTAAGGCCGGATTTGATTTTCAGCAAAGGAGGATATGGATCTTTGCCAGCGATCATTTCCGCTCATCGTCTCAAAATTCCGATATTTTTGCACGAATCCGATTCTGTAGCGGGCCTGGTAAATAAATTCTCATTTAAATATGCAAGCAAAATTTTCACCTCATTTCCTGAAAAAACATTGCAAAACTCTCAAAACCAAGAAATAATTTTTACGGGAAATCCGTTAAGAGAAGTTATTCTTTCGGGCGAAGAAGATATGGGCAAAAAAACCTTTGGCTTAAGCGAAGAAAAGCCTGTTCTTTTAATACTTGGCGGATCGCAAGGGGCGCAAAGAATTAATAATGTCATTTTAGAATGTTTAAAAGAAATTCTTGAGCTTTTTGAAATTATTCATCAATGCGGAGAAAAAAATTACAAAGAAGTATTGACCCAAACAAACGTAATTCTTGAAAAAAAGGGACAAATGAAAAAGCTCTATCATCTTTATGGTTTTATAGAAGAGGATATTTTAAAGCATGCATACAGATCTTCTCATCTTGTCATAAGCCGGGCGGGAGCGGGCGTTCTTTCAGAAATTTTGGCGATAGGACTTCCCAGCATAATCATCCCGCTTCCCGAATCTGCCCAAAACCATCAAGTAAAAAACGCATATTATTTAAAAAATAACGGCGCGGCGATTGTTTTGGAAGAGCCAAATTTAAAACCGCATATCTTAATGGAAAAACTGCGCTTTTTATTCTCTAAGCCAAGATTGCTCAAAGAAATGGCCCAAAAGGCAAAATTTTTGGGAAAACCGGAGGCCGCAAAAACGATTGCTCAAGAAATAATGGATCATCTTGAGAAAAACAAGTCAAGAGTATAAAATGAAATATGGATGATTTAGATCTTAAAATTGAATCTCCCAGAGTGAGGATTGCGCCATCTCCGACCGGCGCCCTTCATATCGGCACCGCAAGAACCGCTCTTTTTAATTATCTTTTTTCTAAAAGATATGGAGGGAAATTTATTTTAAGAATAGAGGACACTGACCTTGAAAGATCCAAGCCCCAATGGGAAGAGGACATAATTGAAAATTTAAGATGGCTCGGTGTAGATTGGGATGAAGGGCCCAATCCGGAAAATCCAAAGGAATATTTGGGAGATTTTGGCCCCTATCGCCAAAGCGAAAGAAAGAAAACATACGAAGAATATATTAAAAAATTAATAGATCAAGGATCGGCATATTATTGTTTTTGCACGCCAGAAGAGCTTGAGGCAAAAAAGAATTATTTTATGAGCATAGGAAAAGCGCCGCAATATGATGGAAAGTGCCGGGAGCTTTCAGGATCAGAAGTAAAGAAAAACATATCCTTGGGCAAACCATCAGCGATCCGATTCAAAACGCCCAAGAAAAAAATCGTTTTTGACGACTTGATACACAAAAAAATTGAGGTTGATTCTTCGCTTTTGGGAGACATGGTTATCGCCAAAAACACATCCCTTCCTCTTTATAATCTCGCTGCTGTAATTGATGATTATGCAATGCAGATAACTCATGTAATAAGGGGGGAAGATCATATATCCAACACGCCCAAACAAATTCTTTTATATGAAGCGCTTGGCATTGAGCCGCCCAGATTCGGGCATCTTCCCTTGATATTGGGGCAAGACAGAAGCAAGCTAAGCAAACGCCACGGAGCCGTATCCTTGAAAGAATATAAAAAAGAGGGGTATCTTCCTGAAGCGCTGGTTAATTTTATGGTTTTTTTGGGATGGAATCCCGATACAGACAGAGAAATTTTTTCCATGCCATCGCTTATAAAAGAATTTTCGCTTGAAAAATGCCAAAAATCAGCAGCGGTGTTTAATCAAAATAAACTTTTGTGGATCAACGGTTTTTATGTCCGCCAAAAGAACATAAAAAAACTAACCGAACTTTGCCTTCCTTATCTTATGGAAGCAAATCTTATACAACCGGTTCTGGAAAGCCAAAAATATCCCCCTGTGTTTGGAGGAGAGACAATAAGGCAAAAGTTTCTGATAAGCGAATCGCAGGAGACCGTAGACATTGATTACATAGAGCAAATAATTTCCTTCTATCAGGAAAGATTAAAGGTTTTGTCGGAAATCTCCGAATTGACAGATTTTTTCTTTAAAAAAAATGTTATAATCCAAAAAGACATGTTAAAATGGAAGACGGCCGATGACAAAACCGCGCTTGATGCCCTGAAATCTGCAGAAAATATTCTTTCTGACATCAAAGACTGGACGCAGGAAAAAATCAAAGACAGATTGTTAATTGAAGCCCAGAATTTCAAAACAGGGGATAGAGGATATTTTTTATGGCCATTGCGAGTTGCCTTAACCGGAAAAAAAGCATCGGCCGGACCCTTTGAAATAGCTGCAATGCTGGGAAAAGAAAAAACGATAGCGAGAATAAAAGAAGCCCAAAAAATGCTATTTTAAGCCCATATGACAAAAAAAAGCTATATAATGACCTCTGCGGCTATCCTGGCCCTAATAATGCCTATTTTGGGCGTTTTAGCGCAATCTGGAGGTCCGCCAAGCCAAGAAGATTTCCAAAATATAACCAAAAGAGCCGCCACGACCACAAAAATGTCAATTAATATGATGGGCGAATATTGGCATAAAAACATAGTGCCTTTTTTTAAAAATCTCAATCGCATAATAGCTAGTTGGTGGAAAGAAAGCGCAAAACCATTTATTTTGAATTTCCGTGAAAAAATTATTTTATTTTTAGAAAAAGAAATAGCAATTTAATATTTTTGAAAGAATCTATAAATAATCACCCTTATTTGAAAGGTGATATAGTTGACGGGGGTTTTTGCCTGATATATTCTAATATTAGAATATGAGTATAATATCTCTTACACTCATAAATTATACGCGCCCAGAGCGGTCAAATGATTGCCTGTATGTATCACAAAACCTCTTAAATATAATAATTATAAAAGAATTATAAAAACTTAATAATTTTTATGGACAAAATTCAACTACCCCACCTAGATGAATTTCTTTTAAATCTTTTGAGCAATAATTATTCTCAGGAAACAGTTTACAACTATGAAAGGGATTTGAAAATATTCCAAAATTTTTTAAACGAGATAGGAGATGAGTTTGAGAACTCAAACAAAAAAACAATACTTAACTACAAGGCGTATCTGGCTTCAATTGACAGAAAAACTCCAAAAAACGCCTTTGGAGATAAAAAATTGAGCAGTTATTCTGTAAATCGCATACTTTCTTCTCTGCGCTCTTATATAAAATTTCTAATAGATATGGATTATAATTCTCCCATATCCTCCCAGATGATCAAACTGACCAAAACTCCTCGCAAGCACCCACGCATATCCGAGCTTGAAGAAATTATAAAATTGATCGAATCGCCGAGCCGCTTTGAAAAAAATAAAAAAATTGCCCTGAGAAACCGCGCCATGCTTGAAACGCTTTTTTCGACGGGAATGAGAATATCAGAGCTCCTTAATCTGAAAACGATCCAGCTTGATAAAACCGGCAGGATTTTTATCCGCGGCAAGGGAAAAAAAGAAAGATTTGTTTATCTTACTTCAAGGGCCCAAAAACACCTTCAGGAATATTTAAAAACAAGAGGGGTCGTGGAATCGCAATACCTTTTTTTACCCCTAAGAGGAAAAAATATACACAAAAAAGACAGAAAGATCTCCAATAATTATCTTCAGGAAAAAATCAAAAGATACAGGGAGCTTTTGGGATTCAACATACCAATTTCAGCCCACAGCATACGCCATGCTTTTGCCACTTATTTGGCAGAAAGCGGAGCCAACCCCGCGGCGATCCAAATTCTTCTGGGACACGAATCGCTGGACACAACCACGCGATATGTGCACGCATCAGATCGCTATGCGGCGCGAATTCATCATAAATATCATCCTCTTAAAGATTGAAAGAAAAAGGGCAGATTCCCCTTTTTCTTAAAATTCCTATAATTTGGCGATAAAACTATCAGGCCGCAGTTTATCTTTTAATTCCTGATATGAGATTTCTATTTCCCGAACCCCGGCGGCATATGGACCGACCTGATACGGATTAAAATAAATAATTAAATTTTCTTTTGTAAAACCGAAATTTTTGTAATTTTCCTCTGTAGGCGAAGCGCCTGTTTTTATCCAGTCTGCAAGAGACACATCGTCGTTAAATTCTTTTAAAAGTTTTGTTGTGCTAAGGACTGAAATAAATGTCAAATAATCGGACTCGGGCAGAAAAATATCTCTTAGCTCTATTTCTTTTCTTTTTGCGATATCGTAGTTGATAACCGAAATATAGTTTACAGGATGAGCTGCGCCGGAAAAATATTCAGAAACGCTAAAGCGCAGGCTCAAAACATCTTTTTCCAGCAGGTTAAAATAATATTCGATATATAAAGCGTGTTTTGCGTCTTTGGTAATCTTATTTTCTTTTGCCGCTCCCCTAAACTCTTCTATAATTTTTTCTGCATGTGAAATTATCGCCTTGTTCGCCGCATCAATACTCTCCCCTTCTCCGGAAAGCTTGGGATAAGAAGCCTGCACTGCATAATTCAAGTTGTCTGCATTTTCTATTATCTCCTGCGGTTCTGATTTAGAAAAATCCATAAAATTTAAATCCGGAGATATTTGCATTACGTCTTGTGCGGGCTCGTTTCTTTCTTGAGGGGCAAAATCGCGTCTTTTTGACGGAAATACGATATAAGATACGACCATAATCAGAATAATGGCTGCCAGACTGAATGCAATTTTTGTTCTTTCGTTTTTTGATTCCATATTGTTTTATTCCGGCGGAGAGAATATCCCGCTGCTTGCGGCGGGGATGAAAGCCGCCGAAAGAACTCGCCCGAAGGGATACCCCGCCCCTTGAGGCGGGGTAGTTCATTTGCCGAAATTTCTCTTGCGCCTTGAGTAGTCTAAAAATGCATTATTAAGGTCTTTTTCAGAAAACTCGGGCCAATATTTGTGTGAAAAATAAAGTTCTGAGTATGCCGCCTGCCAGATTAAAAAATTAGAAATCCTTTTTTCTTTTCCTGTTCTGATGATTAGGTCCGGATCAGGCATATCAGACGTCCAAAGATTTTTTGAAATTAAATCTTCGCTGATTTTTTTAGCCGGAATTCTTTTTTGAATAATTTTTTTGACCGATTCAAGAATATCAGCTCTTCCGCCATAAGACAGGGCAATATTTAAAACTAATTCTTTGTTCTTGGCGGTCAGATTTTTTATTTCTTTTATTTTTTCTTGCAGTTTTTTTGAAAATCTTTTTTCTTCCCCCAGAACATTGATTCTTATCCCCTGCCCCAATAAATCTTTTATATTTTTCTTAGAGAAAACAGATTCAAAAAGTTTCATTAAATAATTTACTTCTGATCTGGATCTATTCCAATTCTCCGTTGAAAAAGCGAATACTGTTAAAATCCTTACGCCCTTCTTTCTGCATATGCTGACAATTTTTTTAAGGTTTTTTAATCCCTCTCTGTGGCCCTCCAAAGACGCCAACCCTCTCTCTTTAGCGTATCTGCGATTGCCATCCATTATGATTCCCAAATGATACGGTATTTTCATAATAAAACTCCAATGGTTTCTGCGCGTTAATTTTGGCCAAAATCCAGCCGATTGAAAAAGAAAGGGCCGAGATCAAAAATATGATTAACGCCCAAATAATTATTTCTTTTTTCTGATTGACTAAGTTTGCAAGTTTTGCTAACATCTTTATTGTAATTCATCTTTAAAATTATGGCAAAGACTAAATCTGCGGGTTCTACAAAATTGGGGCGGGACTCGCAACCCCAATATCTGGGAGTAAAAATTCATGATGGGCAGCCCGTCAAAACTGGCATGGTTATCGTAAGGCAAAGGGGAACAAAATTCATTCCCGGAAAAAATGTTGAAAAAGGGAGGGATTATACGCTTTATGCCTTAAAGCAGGGCTTGGTTAAATTCTCCACCAAAAAGAAATGCGGGTTTGACGGTAAAAGAAAAGTTGTAAAAGTGGTAAGCGTCGAATAAACAATTATTCTTTTTTTTCTTCTGACTGCGCCTCTTTTGAAACAATAATTTTTATCTCTATTTCAAGACCCTCTTTGAGGTTAATTTTTACGGGAAACTCCCCTACTTCCACAATGGGAGTTTTTAGTTCTATTTGATTTTTCTTTATGCTAAATCCTAGTTCTTTTAATTTTTTGGAAATTTTTTCGCTGTTAATGTGCTCAAAAAGCTCATCTTTTTTCCCTGTTTTAATGATAAATTCAACCTCTCTGCCGTCCAGGCTGGTTGCCATTTGTTGGATTTTTTGCAGGTCTTCCTCTGCTTTCTTCGACAACGATTCTTTTTTCCTCTTAACCCACAAAAGAGAGCTTTCATCGGCTATTTTTATCAATCCTCTCGGAAGCAAAAAATTTCTCGCATAGCCGTCCGCGATTTCTTTTATGTCGTATTTCTTGCCCAGATTTTCTATGTCTTTTAAAAGAATCACTTTCATATTTTTATTTTTGGTTAAAAACCTCTATGGCCTTTTCAAGCTGCGGATCTTTGCCCCCTTCTAAATCCTTTTCGGTCATTTTCACTTCTATGTCGGGCTGAATGCCCATTTTTTCAATTATTTTTCTCTTGGGCGTAAACCAGTGCGCCACTGTAATCTTTAAGAGAGATCCTCCCTTTACTTCAAGCGCTTCCTGCACCGATCCTTTTCCAAATGTTCTTTCTCCTATCAATTTAACATCCGGACGATTTTCTTTCAAGGCGGCGGCTAAAATTTCTGCCGCGGAAGCTGTCCCCTGATTTATCAAAACAATGATTTTATAATTAGAGAATTTTGCGTTGCCCTTGGCCTTGTATTCTTTTTCTTGCCTTTCGTTCTCGGAGAAATCTTCAATTAAAACTATCAATCCCTTTTCCAAAAACCATCCCGCTATTTCTTGGGCTTTGTTTAAAAGACCGCCCGGATTATTTCTTAAATCAAGGATGATTTTATCGGTCTTGCTTTCTATAATTTTTTGAGCCGCTTTTTCAAATTGCAAAATGATGTTTTCATTGAATTGATAAATCGTGAAATGAGCGATATTATCATTTGTAAATTGAAGCTTGAGGGAGGGAATGTTTATAATATCGCGGATAATTTTAAATTCTTTTGGCTCCTTCCATCCTTTGCGGAAAATTAACAATTTCACTTCGGTTCCTTTGGGACCGCGGATCAGCCTTATTGCCTCGTCAATGGTGATATCCCGGCTAAAAATATCGCCTATTTTAATGATTTGGTCGCCCGCCATAATGCCCGAATTTTTCGCGGGAGTACCCTCCAGCGGAGAAACAACGGTCAAAACATCTTCCTTCATTCCCATTTCCATCCCTACCCCTTCAAACGCGCCCAAAATGTCTTCTCTAAACAAATCTGATTCCTTTGGATCATAAAATACGGTATAAGGATCGCCCAGCCCATCTGCCAACCCCTTTGCAGCGCCATAAATCATTTTTTGATAATCAACCTCTCCGACATAATTTTGCTCAATCTTTCTCCAAACATCCCATAGAATTGATAAATCTGCATCAGGCGGCAATTCTTGAGGAGGTTTTGGCGCTTCCTTTGTTCCAAAATAGAAACCAAAGAAAAATCCAAGCCCCAAAATAGAGGTTATCAAAATCGGAGATAAAATTCTAAAAATTCTGCCTTTATTCATTAATTTCCTTAAAAAAATTTAAAATCTTCCTTTTAATTAATTTAACCTGAAACCAAACGAATAACAACCCACCCATAAAGACGATAATCAAATTAAGGCCCCTGACAATTAAACTGAATACGATTCCACTATCTGATGATAATTGAAATACATTAAAAAGAAAAGATTGCCCCATCTCCAAGCTTCCCAGAGCGGCCGGCAAAGGCACCACATAGGACAATCCGATCATGCCGTTTACCGCCAAAACTTTTTCAATTCCTGCCAGATGACCAAGCCAGTAAATAATCAGCCAATATGCCGTCAGAACAAAACAAAGCTCAATTATACAAAGGAGGAATACATTTGAAACTGTCTTTTTTGATTTCAACAATTTGACCGCTTCATTTTCAATTTCACTGATTTTTAAATAATTATGCCTGATCTTTCTAAATTTTGATAGATAGAATTTATCTACCAGCCAGCGGACAAATCCTTTCTCTTTTATAATTTTCTTTAGTTTTTTTAAAAGAAACAGAGCTAGCAAAACCCCCAGCGCAAGGGATAAAAGAATTATTATTTTGGTTTTTAAAAGAATAGGCGCATAAATTAAAAAGATCGCCAATCCCATAACAAAAGAAAGGGCGTTCACCACAAAAAATATTATCTTGTCTACAATAATGGAAGAGATAATAAGGCCTGAGGGTATGGAGCTTTCTTCTTTAAAAACCGCGTATCTAAAGGGCTCGCCCCCGAAAAAGACGACAGGCGTTACATAGCTGAATCCGTAGCAAATAATTTTGGAAAAGAAGGTTTTTAAGAGGGGTGGGTTTTGACCCTGACGTTTCATAATGTAAAACCACCTTGCAGAGCCGATTATGATATCGCCCAAAAAAAGCACAAGAAAGATAAGTAAAAACTGGAAAAAGCTTAATCTTACCAGATCAGAGGCAACTTCGTGCAAATTAGTAGTTTTTAGGGCATAAATAAAAAGGCTTATGCCTCCCAAAAACAAAATTAAGGTAAATAAGAATCTACGCATAATGATACCATTTTACCCCTTTTGCCAGAAATTTTCAACAAGTGTTTTACCCTAAAAATCCATTCCATATAAAAGAAGAATATAAGCAAGCAACCTCGCCCCGCTCAAGGCGGGGCGAGGCTGCAAAAGAGATTTGGCGATTTTCTTACTGGTGCCCCCGGGAGGGCTCGAACCTCCAACTTTTGGCT
>JBBIKX010000002.1:0-56710 GCA_037445205.1 Candidatus Wildermuthbacteria bacterium | reverse complement strand
AAGAAAAGAAATTTTTGGCAATGATTTTGAGGTAGTTTGGAAGATAAAGGGAAAAAAATTGGTCGGCCTGCCTTATGCGCCGATTTTTGACGAAAAAACGCTTTCTTTCCCAGAAGAATTTAAAAATATTTATAAGATTTTATCCGGAGAATTTGTTAGCACTCAAGAAGGAACCGGCCTTGTCCATATTGCTCCTGCCTTCGGAGAAGAAGATATGGAATTAATAAAAATGCAAAATGCAAAATGCAAAATGCAAAAAGAACCGGAGTTCCCAGTTTTATTAACCGTTGACGGAGAGGGAAAATTTGGGCCGGAAGTTAGAAAATGGACGGGAATGTTTGTAAAAAAAGCCGACCCTCTGATTATAGAACATCTTAAAAACGAAAATAAAATATTTGGAGTTAAAGATTATGAACACGATTACCCATTCTGTTGGAGATGTAAAACCCCGCTTTTGTATTACGCAAAATTGAGCTGGTATATAAAAACAACGCAGATTAAAAAAGAATTGATTGAAAACAATCAGCAAATAAATTGGATCCCCGGACATATAAAAGACGGGAGATTTGGCGAGTGGCTGAGCGATTTGAAAGATTGGGCGCTTTCGCGGGAAAGATATTGGGGCACTCCGCTGCCAATATGGAATTGCGGTCAATGCGGCCATCAAGAGGTCATTGGCTCAAGAGAGGATTTGAAAAAACAAAAATTCAGCACTAACAAATATTTTCTTTTAAGGCACGGAGAAGCAGTGTCCAATGCGCAAAATTTTTATTCCTCTTTCCCAGAAGCAAAACAAGTTCCGCTTACAAAAAAAGGAGAAAAAGAGGTTGAAAAAGCGGTTCGCTCTCTCAAAAAAGAAGAAATAGACATTATTTTTTCTTCAGACATTTTAAGAACAAAACAGACAGCTGAGATTGTCGGGGAAGCACTGGGCATCAAACCGTTTTACGATGCACGCTTGAGAGAATTGGATACGGGGGAACTAAACGCTAAATCCATAAAAGAGGGCGATAATTTTTTTGACCCCGCAAACAAGCTGAAAAAAGAGGAAATACTTTTCAAAAAATATCAGCAAGGATTTCCAAAAGGAGAGAACTATTTTCAGGTCAAACAAAGGGTCTTGGATTTCATAAAAGAGATTGAAACAAATCACGGGGATAAAAACATTTTGATCGTCAGCCACAAACTGCCCCTTTTGATGCTTGAAAGTTTGTCTTTCGGCTGGGCAAAAGAGGAATTAATGAGCCCCCAAAAAGCATGGGATTTTGGCACAGGACAATACCGGCAGTGGGAATATAAACAGTTTGGCTACAATTTGGCTGGCGAGCTTGATTTCCACCGGCCCTATATTGACGAAGTTGAATTTTTCTGTTCCAAATGCAACGGAAAAATGAAAAGAGTTCCGGAAGTTATTGACTGCTGGTTTGATTCGGGCGCAATGCCGTTCGCGCAAGCTCACTTCCCGTTCGCTTGCGCTCAAACGCAAAATGCAGAATGTAAAATGCAAAGCTTGAAACCCCCGGAATTATTTCCGGCCGATTATATTTCTGAAGCAATTGACCAGACAAGAGGATGGTTTTACACGCTCCTGGCAATTTCCACCCTTTTGGGATTTAAATCGCCCTATAAAAACGTTATTTCTTTGGGTCACATTTTAGATGAAAAAGGAGAAAAAATGTCTAAATCAAAAGGCAATGTCGTTAATCCTTGGCAGATAATTGATAAGAGCGGGTCAGACGCCCTAAGATGGCATTTTTACATTATTAATCAGCCCGGGGAATCGAAGATATTCTCTCAAAAAGAGGTGGAAGAAAGTTTTAGAAAACTTATACTTACTCTTTGGAACTGCTGTGTTTTTTACGAAACATACGCCAAAAACGGAAAACATGAAGCACAAAATGAAAAATCGTTCAAACAAGCAAAAATTCATATTTTAGATAAATGGATTTTATCAAGATTTAATAATTTGGTATCAGAGACAACAAAGAAATTAGAGAACTACGACATTACTTCTGCCGCCCGGCTGATAGAAGATTTTATTATAGACGATTTTTCTTTGTGGTATATAAGACGCTCACGAAAAAGATTTCAACAACCACAAAGCAAAGGAGAATTAGAAAAGGCTTCGCTTGTTTTATTCCGGCTGCTTTCAGATATAATCAAGCTGACCGCCCCTTTTATTCCGTTTTTAAGCGAAGCAATTTATCAAAATCTTCAAAATCAAAGCTATATTTTGCGCCCAAAGGGAATCTCTGACGCAAAATCAAAGGTCAAAAGCGTTCATTTGGAAAATTGGCCAAGGGTCAATAAAGGGCTGATTGACAGAAGCCTTGAAGAAAAAATGGCCAAGGCAAGAGAAATCGTTGGCAAAGTTTTGGCTCAAAGAGCGCAAAATAAAATAAAAGTGCGCCAGCCCCTGGAAGAATTAAAAATTACTCACCGTGAACTTGCAAAAAATAAAGAGCTGCTGGATCTTATCAAAGAAGAGATTAACGTTAAAAAAATTACCTTTGGCAAAAATTTTGAGCTAAATACAAAACTGACTCCTCAACTCATAGAAGAGGGAATTTTAAGGGATATCATTCGGCTGATACAGGATATGAGGAAGGGAGCCAGATATACGCCCAAAGACAAAGTTGATCTGTATATCGCATCGCCAGAAGCCATAAAAAAGATTATAATCAGAAGCCAGAAATCAATTCTTTTGCATACTAAAATTAATGCTATTAAATATTGTTCTGAAATTCCAAGAGAAGGATATGATATTCTAAAAGAGTCATTTCTTGGCAACGACAGAATACGATTGTCCGCAAAAAGAGTAGATAAATAAAAAAAATTAATGTAAAATCAAAATATGAATATTTTAAATTCTATCCAAAGGGCGGGGCAGGCGATTTCGAGAACAATTATGCCAGACAGGCAGCAAAATAAATCATTGGGGAGAGAAAGGCCTCCGGAAAGAAAACCCTTGGAGCACGAGAAAGAATCCGGCATTTTCGGGAGCCATTCAAAAATAAACAGACCCTCTTTTATAAGAACCCTGAAAAGATCTCCCGAAAGAGTTGAGGGAGGGGGAAAGTTGAAAAAAATGGAAAGAATCTCTTTGGCGGAAGAAACATATCCCCAAAAAGAATATGGATATTATATTACCAGGGGAGAATATAAAAGAGGTTTAAGACATTTGGTCAAGCGGGGCCGAAGGATAACCAAGCCCACCGAAAAGATGAAACACAGGACAAAAATAAAATTCCTGCAAGGATTAATCGGCGAAAATGAAAAATAGAATTTTAATCTCTGTTATTTTTCTTTTTACCCTGCTTGGCGGGACTGGCCTTTGGTATTGGCAAAAAAATACCTATTCCAAAGATGTTTTAAAAATGGAGATTATCGCGCCCTCAACAGTAAACATAGGGGAAGAAATAGAGTATATTGTTAAATTAAAGAACAACGGAGAGGTCAGATTAGAAGACCCACAGCTTATTTTTGAATTTCCCGCGCATTCTCTTCCTTCAGACAAAGATTATGCCCTTAGGAGAAACATTGAGGGAGAACAAATAGGAGTTGGTATTTATCCGGGCGAAGAAAAAATCTTTAAATTCAGGGCTAGATTATTCGGGCAGGAGGGCGATGTAAAAGAGGCAAGAGCGACTATTTCTTATCGTCCTAAAAACCTTACCGCAAAGTATGTGTCAAAAACAAGCTTTATAACCGTTTTGAACTTTGTACCACTCACTTTTGAGTTTGATACGCCATTATTTCCTGAGGCAGGCAAGTCGTTCAGATTTTCCTTAAACTATTTTTCAAGCGTTGACTTCCCGTTATCAGACGCAAGGATAAAAATAGAATATCCTTCAGGTTTTATTTTTGAGAGAAGCGAATCAAAAAGCTTGAATAACAATGAGTGGGCAATACCCGTATTAAACAAGGGAGAGGGGAGAAGAATTGTTGTTTTGGGTGTTTTGGGAGGAGAGGTGGATCAGGAAAAGATTTTTCAGGCAGAGTTTGGAATATGGGTTGGCGGCGATTATGTTCCCCTAAAAAAGACGATAAAGAAAATTAAAATTATTGAACCTTTGATCTACATTGATCAGATGATAAATGGAACAAAAGATTATGCCGCAAGCCCGGGAGATTTGCTCCACTATCAAATCATTTTCAGGAACATCGGGGATCAGCCGTTTCAGAACTTGTTTTTAGTTGTGAAGCTAAAAGGAGATGTTTTAGATTTTTCCACGCTTAAATCAGAAGAGGGCGAGCATGGGCCGGGAGACAATTCAATTATCTGGGATTCAAGAAAATTATCTTCTCTAAAATTTCTTGATGTGGGCGAAGAAGGAGAGATTGACTTTTGGATTAATGTTAAAAAAGACATTCCAATGGATGTTAAAAATCCCACAATTGAAAGCGAGATAAAAATCGGGCAGGCGAAAAAACAATTTATAACAAGGCTTGTTTCTAAAATAGAGCTTGCCCAGAGCTTAATGCACGATGATGAAATTTTTGGGAGTACCGGCCCCCTTCCTTTAAAAGTTGGACAAGCCTCTAATTTGACGGCAATATGGCGATTAAAAAATTACAGCAATTCATTAAAAAATGTAAAAGTCAGGGTGGTTTTGGCAGACCAGGCAAGGCCAACGGGGCAAGTTAATCCCCAGAAATTAACTTTTGATCAGCAGACCAAAGAATTAATTTGGGAAATTGGCGATTTGCCCTCGGGTGCGGGAACGAATGAGCTTCTTCAAATAGCATTTCAATTAAACGTAACCCCCGCCTTTCAGCAAATTGGCGGCCCAATAGTCCTATTTGATCAAATAAGAATTACTGGTTTTGATGAGTGGGCGAATAAGGACATTAATGTAGTATTGCCCTCTCTTGGTACAGATGTTCTTGGGGCGAACGGAATAGTTGTCCAATAAATATGGAAGATTTGATGGAAAAAATTATATCGCTTGCAAAGAGAAGAGGATTTATTTTTCCCTCTTCTGAAATCTACGGCGGATTTGGATCTTGCTATGATTTTGGACCTTTGGGGGTTGAGCTTAAAAGAAATATAAGAAATCTTTGGTGGGAAGAAATGGTTAGGCGCCAAGATAATATAGTGGGATTGGATGCTTCAATTTTGATGTCGCCGAAAACCTGGGAGGCATCGGGGCACTTAAGCGTAGGATTTGCAGATGAATTGATGGAATGCAAAAATTGCCACAAAAGATTTAAGGCCCAAGAGTTGACAAAAAGAAAATGCCCGGATTGCAAAGGGGACTTAGAGGACCCCAAAAAGTTTAATTTAATGATGAAAACCTTTGTCGGACCTCTTGAGAATGAAAGCGCAGTTTCTTATTTAAGGCCGGAAACCTGCCAAGGCATTTATGTGAATTTCAAAAATGTTTTGGGGTCAATGCGCCTAAAACCTCCCTTTGGGATAGCTCAAATTGGCAAGGCCTTTCGGAACGAAATTACAACCAAAAATTTTATTTTTAGAACAAGAGAATTTGAACAAATGGAAATGCAATGGTTTTGCGACCCCAAAGACGCTGATAAATATTTTGAATATTGGAAAGATCAGAGATTAAATTGGTACATAGATCTGGGAATGAAAAAAGAGAATCTTAAATTGGTTGAGGTTTCTTCAAAAGACAGGGCTCACTATGCCAAAAGACAAATTGATCTGGAATATAAGTTTCCTTTTGGATGGCAGGAAATTGAGGGCATTCACAACCGGGGCGACTGGGATTTGTCCCGCCATCAGGAATTTAGCGGAGTGAATCTTAAATATCAGGATTCAGAGACCAAAAAAGAATATATCCCCTATATCATTGAAACTTCCGTGGGGGTTGAAAGAAGTCTCCTCGCCTTTTTTATAGATGCTTACTGCGAAATAGCGGGCGGTCGCACTAAAACCACTCAAGCGGCAAAAGAATCTGAAACAATGCTGAAATTCAACAAGAAAATAGCGCCCATTAAAGCAGCAGTTTTGCCGTTGGTTAAAAATGATTCCTGGATCATAAAAAAAGCCAAAAAGATTTACAAAGATATCTCTGTAAATTTTTTTTCCCAATATGATGAAGTTGGATCTATCGGAAGAAGATATAGAAGGCAGGATGAAATAGGAACGCCATTCTGCATAACCATTGATTTTGAAACGCTTCTAAAAAATGACGCGACAATAAGAAATAGAGATACAATGGAACAGGAAAGAATTGGAATCGACAAGCTCACAGATTATTTGGAAGAAAATCTGAAGTGAAGTTTTTAAAAACAAAGGTATTAAAAACATCTTGAAGCGCTTCTTCAAAAATTTTGAATATGTATAAGTTTTACCAACTAAAAAGCGGAATTAAGGTTTTATTGGTGCCGTATTCTTCAATACAAACTGTCAGCGTTGTTGTTTTGGTTCGGGCGGGCAGCAAATATGAGAAAAAAGAAACAAGCGGGGTGTCTCACTTTCTTGAGCACATGCTTTTCAAAGGAACTAAAAAAAGGCCCAATACCATAAAAATTGCAGAAATGATTGAAAGAATCGGCGGGGTCTTTAACGCTTTTACCTCTACAGAATACACAGGATACTACGTCAAAGTTGCCTCTGATTTTTTAGGAACAGCTTTTGAGTGGATATCAGACATATTTTTTAATTCAATTATTGACGCCAAGGAAGCTAAAAAAGAAAGGGGTGTGATTATCGAAGAAATCAATATGTATAACGATGATCCCATGATGAAAGTCCAGAATCTTTGGCGGGAGCTTTTATATAAAGATCAGCCAGCCAGCTGGCCAATCAGCGGAACAAAAGAATCTGTTTCAAGGATTGACGAGAGCGTTATTTTGAAATATCTAAAAAAGCATTATACGGGAAAAAATACGTTAATATGCGTTGCCGGAAATTTTGATGCCCTCCGTGTCAAGAAATTTATTCAAAAATATTTTTCTTCCATTGCCATCGGGAAGGAAAATCAGAAATCACCAACCATTGAGGGCCAAAGAAAACCAAAGACGCTGTTTTTTCAAAAATCAACCGATCAGACCCACATTTGCCTGGGAGTAAGAGCTTATAATATTTTTCATCCCCAAAGATACTCTTTAATCCTTCTTGGACAAATTCTTGGAGGGATGATGAGCTCAAGATTATTTTCTGAAATTAGGGAAAAAAGGGGATGGGCTTATTATATCAACACCGGCGTTGAAGATGAAACAGATTGCGGATATTTGCTTACAAGGGCCGGGATTAACAATGAAAATACGCCAGAAGCCATAAAAATTATTTTGGAGGAATATAAAAAGATGGCTTCTAAAAAAATATCTCCCCAAGAGCTTTCAAAGGCAAAAAATCACCTTAAAGGATCGCTTGCCATCGCGCTGGAATCTTCCGATGCTTTAGCTATGTTTTATGGCGTCCAGCAAATTATTAAAAACAAGATTCAAAGACCAGAAGATATTTTTAAAGAAGTTGATAAAATAAAAGAATCTGATATTCTAAAAACAGCAAAAGACGTTTTTTGCCCCGAAAAATTAAATTTAGCCGCGATAGGGCCCCTTAAACCACCCGAAAAATTTAAAAAAATACTAAACGCGTTTTAAGATGCAAAATCCTCCTCAGCAAAAAACAATAGACATTCCCTGGTCAACAATCTTGAGGATTGTAGGCGTGATGGGAATGGTTTACCTTGTATATCTGATAAAAGATTTTTTGATTTTGCTGATTTTTTCTCTGATAATCTCCGTTTTATTCAATCCCGCCATAACCTTTTTCCAGAAAAAAAGGATACCAAGAGTGCTTTGCGCCATTGTCATATATTTCGGAGTCTTTATATTGCTGGGATTGTTTATTTATAAAATTACCCCATTCCTCTTTTCTGATCTTCAGCAATTCGTCGACAGATTTTCCGAATATTTTGACCAAGCATCGCCATTTCTGCAGGGATTAAAAATAGCCGCCCTCAAAGATTTCCAAGCATTTACTTTAGCCATAGAAAATGTTTTGCTAAGGGCATCTTCCAATATTTTCAGCGCTCTTGGAGCGTTGTTTGGCGGAGTATTCGCCACCATTACCATTTTCTCCCTCGCCTTTTTCATTTCTTTGGAAGATATGGGCATAGAGAGAACCATCGCCCTGGTTTCTCCGGCAGGATACAGGGATAAATTTTTAGATATTTGGCTTAAAGCGCAAAAAAGGATTTCTCTGTGGTTTGCGACAAGGATTGTGGGGGCTCTTTATGTCGGACTTTTCAGCGCAATAACGTGTTATGTTCTGGATATTAAATATGCGGCGTTTTTTGGGCTTATTGCCGGACTTTCCAATTTTATCATTACCATTGGACCGCTAATGACAGGCGCGGCTATTGCTCTTTTTATTTCACTTTCATCTTTGCCCAAGGCGCTCATTTTTGTTTTAATATTCATTATTATCCAGCAAATTGAGGGACACATTCTTTTGCCCGTTTTAAGCAAAAAATTCTTGCATCTCCCCCCGGCTGTAGTTTTAATATCCATTTTTATTGGGTCTAGATTGTGGGGGATTTTGGGCGCAATTTTGGCAATTCCTCTACTGGGAATGATTTTTGAGCTTGTAAAAGGCATGCTTGAAAAAAGGGGCGAAACACTGCCCCCCGCGTCAAAAACTAATTAAATTTGGCCTCATATAAATGGCAAAGATTTATATAATTGCCACCCCGATTGGCAATCTGAAAGATTTTTCTTTTCGCGCCATTGAAGCCCTAAAAGAGGTTGATTTTGTGCTTTGCGAAGATACAAGGAACACAAAAAAACTTCTAGATTTTTATAAAATTCAAAAACCGACAATCAGCTATCATCAGCACTCAAAAATAAAAAAAACAGATTATATTTTATCTTTACTAAAACAAGAAAACAATCTGGCTTTGGTATCAGACGCAGGCACTCCTGGAATCTCTGACCCGGGCAACCAATTAATTAAAAAAATTTTAGAACAATTAAAGGCAGGTATAGAAATTATTCCGATACCCGGCCCTTCAGCCATAACCGCGATTGCCTCAATTGCGGGTTTTTTCATGGATAAATTTTTGTTTTTGGGATTTCCGCCCCGCAAAAATAAAAGAAAAAAATTTTTTCAGGAAATAATTAATTCAAAACGCCCTGTTATTATCTACGAATCGCCGCATCGCATTTTAAAAACGCTTGATGAAATTATGTCTTTAAACAGGAATTTGGAGCTGGTCATTGGTCGCGAATTGACCAAAAAATTTGAAACTGTTTATCGCGGAAACATTGAAGAAGTAATAAGACAGATTACAAAAGACAAAATCAAAGGAGAGTTTGTGGTAGTGATTGAAGGTTTACGCAATTAGTCAATCTCTACTAACTTGACTTTTTAATAATATTAATTAAATATAAAAACAGTTCTTTCCCGGGCACAGAACGTGCTAATCTTGGGAAAAGAAGGAGGATGCGATGAGGCAGGCAGTCCGCAGGTCTCGGGTGTTTCGGAAAATCAAGGAATCCTCTTTGGCCGTGGGCATATTCGTGGCTCTTTTCGCAGCGGTCTGGTTCGTTTGGTTTTGTCTGCCCTATGTGTGGGGGATAAAACCGGGCGGAAAAGCCGAGATGTTGACAACATTCTCTCTTCTGGCCGCTGGTTGCTTTTTGTGTGTCATCGGCCTGAGAGAACCCAAGAAAAAGCCATGAACGCTTGCCCAACTGTTCTTGGCCCGACCACTCTGTCGGGCCTCTTGTTTTTATTTAATTTTTGCCAAATTAACATTATGATACAATAAAAAAACCAATCATTTTTAAAGATTATGCCAAAAGATAATCAAAAATATTATTTTTCTACCGCCCTGCCGTATGTTAACTCCTTGCCTCATATCGGATTTGCCCTTGAACTTATTCAGGCGGATGTTTTGGCGCGCCATTATCGCGCGCTGGGAAAAGAGGTTTTTTTTCTTACCGGCACAGACGAAAACGGTTTAAAAATTGCGCGGGCGGCAGAAGAGGCGGGAATCTCACCCGATAAATTCTCTAAAAAAAACGCGGACGCTTTTTTAAAATTAAAAGAAATTCTTAACCTTTCTTTTGATGATTTTATTAGAACTACTGAAAAAAGGCATATTAAATCGGTTTATAATCTTTGGGAGAGATGCAAAAAAGACGTTTATAAGAAAAAATACAGAGGGCTTTATTGCGTCGGGTGCGAACAATTTTATAAAGAAGAAGAATTGACTGATAAGCTTTGCCCAGAGCACAAAATCGCGCCGGAGCTGGTTGAAGAGGAAAATTATTTTTTTAAGCTTTCTAAATACGAAAAAAAGCTTAAAAAATTAATAGAAAGCGATGTTTTAAAAATTATCCCCCAATCGCGCAAAAATGAAGTTTTGGGATTCATCAACAAAGGGCTAGAAGATATCTGTATTTCCCGCTCTTCAGGACGAGCAAAAAATTGGGGTATTCCTGTGCCCGGTGATGAAGGTCAGATTTTTTGGTGCTGGTGGGATGCGGTAATCAATTATATCAGCGCTTTGGGCTATGGCGAAGATGAAAAAAGGTTCAAAGATTGGTGGCAGGAAAACCAGAATAAAACGCATATCATTGGAAAAGGCATTTTGATTTTTCATTCTTTGTATTGGCCGGCCGCCCTGCTTTCTGCTGGGATTTCTTTGCCGGATAAATTATTTGTGCATGGTTATGTGACGGCCAATGGCCAGAAAATGTCTAAGTCCTTGGGCAATGTGGTGTCTCCCGAAGATCTTGCCGCAAGATACGGAGTTGATGCGGTCAGATATTTCCTTTTGAGAGAGGCCTCTCCTTTTGACGATTTGGATTTTTCTTGCGATAAATTTAAGAAGAGATATAATGCCGATTTAGCGGCTGGTTTGGGAAATCTTGTTTCAAGGGTAATTACAGTGGCCGTCAAGTTAAATCTCAAATCTCAAATCCTAAATCCTAAACAAATCCAAAATTCAAAACTCAAAACAATAATAAATAAAACTTGGAAGAACTATAAAGAGGTCATAGAGGAATTTAAGTTCAATGAAGCACTAACTACAATTTGGGAGTTGATTGCTTTCTGCGATAAATACATTGAAAAAGAGCGGCCCTGGGAAGAATCCGGCAAGCAGAAAAAAACAATCAATAATTTATTGTTAGCGATCAAAGAAATTGCCATACTGCTTGAACCGTTTTTGCCCCAAACCTCAGAAAAAATTCTCCAACAACTCAAAACAAAAAAAACCGGTCCTCTTTTCCCTCGGATTTGACAGAAGAAATAGAATATGTTATCATACAAGAGTCTTTAAGAGCTCTTTTATATGTATGAGACGAGCCCATTGAATGTCCTTTCTCACGGTGGGTCTTCAACGGGCTCGTCTCATAGGGAGACAAGTTCTGTCTGTTGACCAACAGGCGCGTGTTCCGCTGATGGCGGGATGAACTACAGGAGGTGTGCAATGGTAAACTCCATTGCGAACCAGGACGTGGCGTTAGAAAAGCAGCTTGGTCAACTGGCAACGTGGGTTCGTGTGATGCGGCAGGCCGGTCTTCCCATCGAGGAAGCCCTGCAAGTCCCCATTGACGATCCCGAAATGAGGAAGCACCTGGTGCGCTTCTGGAACTCAGGCGGCTACGAGCCGACTACGACGCAGAAGCTTGCCCGCGAGATCATGGGCAAGAACTACTTTGGCGTCGAAGAAGCGATCCAGCACTTCAGGGTTCAGCCGACGCGAGCGCAAATCTCGGCACTGGCTGAGATTCCGTTCACGGAATCAGAACTCTGGAAAGTGAAGGATACGCACGTGCTTGTTGCCGCGTTCCCCCTCTCGATTCTTGAGATTCGTGACAAAGCCGAGCGCAAGCTCTTCTACAGCCACGAGGACGCTTGGTACAACAAAGATGCGTTCGCCAAGAACCGCGGAGAGGTGCGCTGGCAGTTTGTCCGCAAGACGTCGGTCGACAACTCGACCTCCAAGACCTGGGATGAACAGCAGGCTCTTCTCGCTCTTCTCGCCCAAAACGAGGAAACGCCGACTGCCCAAGTGATGGTCTACACGATCATCGGTCATTTCCTCGCAACCGGGGAGCGGCTCTTCGAGAACATCTACGTCCGCACGTCCTCTGTCAATTCGGGCGGCAGCCGGGTCGACGTCGGTTACTTCGGTTCGAGCGGTCTGAGCGTCTTCGGCTGTTGGGATAATTGCCGCTATCTCCGCATCGGCGTGGCCTCGGCTCGGAAGTCCCCGCAGTAGAGCGAAGCTCACTACGGGGCAGATCTGAGCCTTGAACGCTTGAGGACTTGATCCTCTTAAACACCTTGAGCCTTCGGTGCAATTTTTTGCCCGAAGGCTCTTCCTTTTTTATACATAAATGATAAACTATATTTATCTCGCTAATTTTACAGAGGCCCAACCTCTGTAAAGCTACCTCTGTAGATATAAATTATGCTTTATACTTATGCCTTATAGAAAAGAACAATTTGTTAATAATGAGATTTATCATATTGTTATAAAGGGGATTGATGATAATTTGCTTTTTAAAGACACTGATGATAATTATCGGGCGATTTTTTCCATCTATGAATTCAACAATGCTAATCCAGTGGTAATTAGAGAGCGGCGGAAAGAGCGGAGTAAAATAAAAACCCAAATTAAAAAAGCAGAACAGGATTTTCTAAAAGAAGTCAACAGAGGCCCAACCTCTGTTGATTTAAGGGATAAATTGGTAGAGATCTTAGCTTTTTGTATTATGCCAAACCATTTTCATTTGCTTCTGCGTCAAATTAAAGATAGGGGGATTATCAGGTTTATGATAAAGCTTAACACTGGCTACGGAGGATATTTCAATAGGAAATATGGGCGCCAGGGCCCTCTTCTTCTCAGAAGATTTACTGCCGTCCATATTAAAACCGACGAGCAGTTAAAAACTGTTTTTGTGTATATTCATGCTAATCCGATTTCTTTCACAGAACCGAAATGGAAAGAGTTTGGAATTAATAATCCAAACAGAGTAATTAAATTTTTAGAAGAAGAATATAGATGGTCCAGCTATTTTGACTATCTTGGCAAAAAGAATTTTCCCTCGCTGACTGAGAGAAAATTTTTGCTTAAAATAATGGGCGACGAACAGGGTTGCAGGGATTTTATTGAGAATTGGGTGAAATATAAAGGTGAGATTAAAAAATTTGCCAAACTTGCCCTGGAATAAAAAACAGAGGTTGGGCCTCTGATTTGCTTCAAATTTTATGTTAATTGACACCCACGCTCATCTTAATTTTCGTGCCTTTGATAAAGACAGAAACTGGGTAATTAAAAATTGCCTTAAGCAAAAAGTCTGGATGATAAATGTGGGCAGTAATTTTTCCACTTCAAGAAAAGCGGTAGAGATTGCCAAAGATTATAAAGAAGGAATTTGGGCGGCAATCGGGCTTCATCCGATTCATTTGGAAACAGGGTTGATAAAGATAAAAAACGATGATGAAGAAACAGGCAAAAATTCTCAAAAAGAAAACTTTTTTGATTATGAAAAATACAAAGATTTGGCGAAATCAGAAAAAGTAGTGGCTATCGGCGAAACCGGTCTGGATTATTATTGGAAACCAAAAACAAAAAATAAATTAGAGGAATTCAAAAAGAGACAAAAAGAAACTCTGCTTGAGCAATTGAAATTAGCCGGCGAATTGAACCTCCCGGTTATTTTTCATTGCAGAATGGCACATCAAGAACTTATAGAGATTTTAAGCAAAAAGCGGAAAGTAAAAAGCGGAAAAATAAAAGGAGCAGTGCATTGTTTTACCGGGAACTTAGAGCAGGCAAAAAAATATTTAGAAATGGGGCTACATCTTGGATTCAACGGAATAATTTTCAAGCTTGATTTAGATAAAATCATTAAAAAAACTCCCTTGGAAAAAATTCTCTTGGAAACCGACTGCCCCTATCTTTCTGTTCCCGGATACAAAAAAAGAAATGATCCCTTAGGAGTGAAACTTATATCCCAAAAAATCGCCAAAATCAAAAAAATTAGCGTTAAAAACCTCGTCGCGGCAGCAACACATAACGCTCAAAATCTTTTTTTGACAAATAAAGGCCTATAATGTAGTCTATATAAGCAACTTTACAAAAGGAGTGATGGAAATGGAAAAAGTAGTGGTGATTTCCGGAACTTCTCACTTCGGGCTTGCAAGCAAGGTGGCAAGATTACTGGGCAGAGAGTGCTTTTTGCCCAGAATCTTTCGGTACGGAACCGGCGACTTTGAGGTAGTATTGCCTCCGAATATGCGCAGGAAGAGGGTTTTTATTATTCAAACCTTTCTTCCCAGCATACGGAGCGCCTGTTACCATCTTCTAGAGGCGGCGTTTTTGGTGAACGCTGCGTATAATGCCTCAGCAGAAGAGGTAAATCTGGTTGTGCCTCATCTTGGCTGGGATCAGTCAGACAAGAAATGGGCGGGCAGAATGCCTATTGCCGGCGAACTGGTGGCCGCTATTCTGCATCAGGCAGGTATGAGGCGGTTTATCGGAGTCCAGCTTCACTCGCCTCAATTTCCCGCTTTTTTTCCCCTGAGCACGATCAAAGATCACCTTAAGGTAGTTCCGCTTATGGTCGAATATGCTGTCAAGAGGGGATATTTCCAAGACGCTGTTATGGTCCCCGGAGATCTGGGTTTTGGAAAGATTGCAAGAAAGATCGCAGAAAAAGCGGGAATTCCGGTGGTTCCGGTGGAAAAGGAGCGCGTAAGCGGAGATGAGGTGATTGTTCGTCATGTGTACGGCGAGGTGAAGGGCAGGAGAGTTCTTCTTTGGGACGACAAGATCGTCAAAGGAACGACTATTAAAGCCGTGGTTGAGAAGCTAACAGAGATGGGGGCCAGAGAGATCATCGTTTTTGCCACTCACGCTCTTTGCGGCGATGAAACCATCAAAAACCTTTCTTGTCCCCTCATTCAAGAGATCGTCATCACAGACACCGTTCCCCAGTCCGGGAAAGCAAAAAAAATGCTTCCTTTGACCATAGTTTCTATCGCCCCGCTTTTGGCAGACGCCATACGCGAAATATCCATAGAGGGCGGATCAGTAAGCCAGCTGTTTGAGGAATGATCCGTTCAAGGAGGATGTTGAGGGCCAAGCCAGTCTTGGCCTTCTTATTTTTGGATTGAAAGAGGGCCGGTTATGAATTAAAATAAAAAATATGAAGAGTTACGACCCTGGAAACATAGAGTTAAAATGGCAAAAACTTTGGGAAAAGGAAAGAATTTTTGAGGCAAAAGACAATTCCGAAAAGCCAAAACTTTACATTTTAGATATGTTTCCTTATCCTTCGGGCGCCGGACTTCATGTGGGTCACCCGCGAGGATATATCGGAACAGATGTCATTGCCCATTATATGCGAATGAGAGGATATAATGTTTTACATCCCATGGGCTGGGATGCTTTTGGCCTGCCCGCAGAAAATTATGCCATAAAAACAGGCATTCATCCCGAAATTACCACAAAGCAAAACATTAAGAGATTCAAAGAGCAGATGAAAAGAATCGGGCTTTCCTATGACTGGTCGCGGGAGATTTCCACTGCTGACCCAGAATATTATAAATGGACGCAATGGATTTTTCTCAAATTATTTGAAAGAGGTCTGGCTTATCGGGCAAATCTGCCGATTAACTGGTGCCCTTCCTGCAAAACCGGGCTGGCAAATGAGGAAGTGATTGACGGCAAATGCGAGAGGTGCCAAGCGGCAGTCGTTAAAAAGAAAATTGAACAATGGGTCTTAAGAATTACCGATTATGCAGAGAAATTGTTACAGGGATTGGATAAATTGGACTGGCCGGAACAGATTAAAGAAATGCAAAGGAATTGGATAGGGAGATCAGAAGGAGCAATAATAAAATTTCAAATTATAAATTCCAAAGCCAAAATAAATTACAAATCTCAAATTGAAAATTCAAAAGAATTCATCAAATCGTTCACCACAAGACCGGAAACGATTTTTGGCGCAACTTTTTTAGTTTTGGCTCCGGAACACGAATTCGTTGCCTCGCTCTTCAAAAATCCAAAATCCAAAATCCAAAATATAGAGGAGGTTAAAGAATATCTTAAAAAGGCAAAAAAGAAAACAGAAAGAAAAAGGATTGCTGGAATAAAAGACAAGACAGGGGTTGAAATAGAAGGAATAAAAGCCATAAATCCGGCGAATCAGAAAAAAATCCCTATATATATCGCTGATTATGTTTTGCTATCTTATGGGTACGGCGCCATTATGGGAGTGCCGGCGCACGATAAAAGAGATTATGAGTTTGCTAAAAAATATAACATAGAAATCATTGAAGTTATAAGGCCGTCTAAATTCCAAATCCAAAATTCAAAAAAAAATAATGGGGCTTATGAGGGAGAGGGAATTCTCATGAAATCAGGAAATTTTGACGGGATAAAAAGCGAAAAAGCAAAAAAAGAAATAACGAGATGGTTGGCCGAAAAAAATCTGGCTAAAGAAGCAGTGAATTATAAGCTGCGCGATTGGATTTTTTCCCGTCAAAGATATTGGGGAGAGCCGATCCCGCTTGTTTTTTGCGGAAATTGCGAAAAAACAGTAAAAAATTACAAATTACAAATTACAAATCCCAAACAAATTCAAAATTCAAAATTCAAAATTCAAAATTTAGAGTTTCACCTAGGAGAATTGTTAAATCCCGGATGGGTGGCATTGCCGGAAAAAGAGCTGCCCCTTGAACTTCCAAGAGTTGAGAAATATCAGCCAACAGGCACGGGTGAGTCGCCGCTGTCCGCAGTTAAAGATTGGAAGGAAACAAAATGCCCGAAATGCAACGGCAAAGCGATAAGGGAGACAAACACGATGCCTCAATGGGCCGGATCTTGCTGGTACTTCATCGCCTACTGCGTAAGCTCAAATCCAAAATCTAAAATCCAAAACCACAGCCCATCTACAGATGAGCTGGGCCCCGTCCTTTTGAAAAAGGGCGGTGGTTCGAAATTATTGAAATACTGGTTGCCGGTGGATTTTTATGTGGGGGGAGCAGAACATGCGGTTTTGCATCTTTTATACGCCCGCTTTTGGATAAAAGCTTTATACGACTCCAAAATAATCAACTTTAAAGAGCCGTTTTCTAAATTAAAAACAATCGGGCTTATTTTGGCGCCCGATGGCCAGAAAATGTCCAAATCACGGGGCAATGTAATTAACCCGGATGAAATTATTGAAAAATACGGGGCTGATACATTCAGAATTTATGAAATGTTTATGGGGCCTTTTGATCAGCCGATTGCATGGGATTCGCAGGGGATTTTGGGAGCGCAGAGGTTTCTTCAAAAAATTTGGCGACTTTTTGAAAAATCCGCAATCCTAAATCTTAAATTCCAGACAAATCAAAAATCAAAAATCCAAAATCAAAAAATTAAAAAATTAATTCATAAGACAATTAAAAAGGTTACCCAAGATATTGAGGCGCAAAAATTCAACACTGCCATTGCCGCGATAATGGAGCTTGTCAACGAAATGGAGAAAGAAAAGGAGTTATCGGTTGTAGATTGCGAGTTGTTAGTTAGGCTATTGGCGCCATTCGCGCCGCACATATCCGAGGAGTTGCATCAACTCCTCGGCAAATCCCAAATCATAAATTCCAAATTCCAAACAAATCCCAAATCACAAATTCCAAATCCCAAACAAATCAAGTCAATTTTTAAAGAAAGTTGGCCGGAATATGATCAGGAGCTGATAGAAGATGAAAAGGTGGTTTTAGTAGCGCAAGTTAATGGAAGGGTGCGGGATCAAATTGAGACATCGGCTGGAATTTCCGAAAATGAAGCCCAAAAAATCGTCTTAAAATCGCCCAAGATCCAAAAATGGCTCAATAAAAAAGAAATCAAAAAGACAATCTTTGTCAAAGACAAAGTAATCAATTTCGTCGTTTAAAAAATGTGCCTTGCCATACCCTATAAAGTAATTAGCACAAAAGACGGGAAAATAGAGCTTGATATGTTGGGCGAGAAAAGAACCGCTCAAAACAGCTTAATTGAGGTAAATCCCAAAGATTTTGTGCTGGTTCAGAATAATGCTATAATAAAAAAGCTTACCAAAAAGGAAGCCAAAGAAACATTAAAGCTCTTTTTAAGAAAATGACGGCGCAAAAAGGAGGAGATATGCGGGGACTTGCGCTTGCCGGACGTTATGTTCTGGGGCCCTTAAGGGATGGCGCCTGTGCTGTGCAGGCTGGCGGTGTTTTGGAAGTAGAGAATTTCCTGGCTTGTTCCGGCAAGAAAAGGGCAATTCTTGCGCGAAAGGTAATTCTTGCATTGCCCAACGCCGGCCACTTTCTCCGTTTAATCGGAGATAACGCCAAGAAAGATCCTCTATCCCAAGATGTGGTTGAGGCATATTTTGTCGGCAATGATCTCACCGATAAATCCTTCCCAAGGAGAGACAATAAGCCCAATGGTTCGCCACACCACAACCATCAGGTTCTTCTATCAAGACATAAGCTGTCAAAGCAAACAGAAACTCTTCTCGCCATCAACCGCTGTATCGTGCGCTGGGCAGAAGTTTCCCGAATTGACGATGAATCAGTCCGCATAGACAATCTTTGCGAGATTGTCTATAGGAACGGGCGGCTTGCGTTGAAGATTTGTCCAAGAACAGAAGTTATGCCGCGCGAGATTAGGATAGGCCCGGTTGTATCCTTCGGAGATATTGTAACTATTCATCGCGGCATAATCTGTCAGGCGATAAGCCCCCATCAGAGAGAAATTCTTAAACAATACACCCTTGACGCCATCAAACACGAAAACGCCCGGGGAGAGCGATAATTCTCCCCCTCTCTTTCTATGAAGAAAAAACTTAAAATAGGGATCGTTTCTTTAACTTCTTGCGAAGGCTGCCAAATTGCCATTTTGACTTTGGGCAAAAAATTGCTGGATTTAAACAAAAACGTTGAGTTTTTGGAATTCAGCTATCTTGAAGATAAAGATTGGCCCAAAAAATTTGACGTTGTTTTTGCTGAAGGCACGCCTATCACCCAAAAGCAGATGAAGATATTAAAAGAAGCGCGAAAAAGATCCAGACTTTTTATAGTGCTTGGAAATTGCGCCGCTCTTGGAGGAGTGCAGGAGATTAAAAATTATCGCGATAAAGACAGGATTATTAGAGGAATATACAAAAATGACAAGAGCATTGCCAATCCGGAAATCAGAGAAGTAGATAATTTTGTAAAAGTTGATTTCACTATTCCGGGCTGCCCCATAAATCCGGAAGAGTTTTTAACGGTTATTAACCAGCTTGTTTCTAAAAAAACGCCCAAAATCAGGCAAATTTCTGTCTGCCAGGAATGCCCGCGCGTTGGAAAACAGGAATGTTTTCTTTTGCAGAAAAAGATATGTTTTGGGCCTTGGGTTTTGGGAGGATGTCAAGCGCCCTGCCCTAAAAATGATTTGCTTTGTCTTGCCTGCAGGGATTTTAAAAAAGATTCCGACTTGTTTGTAATGGAAAAATCATTAAAAAGGTTTGCCAGCCAAAAAGAAATAGAAGAAAAGCTTGAGATTTTTGGCCTTTTAGACGAATTTCGCCAAAAAACAAAAAAAAATTATGAAAATTACCATTGACCATATAGCAAAAATTGAAGGACATATGGGTTTTGTCGGCCATATATTGAAGGGCAATGTTACAAAAGCTAAGTTGGAAGTAGGGCAGGGCGCCAGATTGGTTGAGGGCATTGTAATCGACAGATATTATGATGAAGCACCCCTGATCACCTCAAGGATTTGCGGGATTTGTCCCGTAGTCCATAATTTATGCTCCATTAAAGCGATGGAAGATGCAATGGAAATAAAAGTTTCGGAGGGCGTGAAAATTCTCCGCAAAATGCTTTTAATAGGCCAAATTATTCAAAGCCACTCTCTGCATTTATTTTTTTTAACCCTTCCTGATTATTTTAAGGCAGATGAAAGCATTAAGCTTACAGAGAAATTAAAAAAAGAAACGAAACAGGCAAACAATATCAGGGCTTTTTCTGATAGTCTTGTGGAAACAATAGGAGGCAGAGCCATTCATACAACCAACACAAAGATCGGCGGATTTGGGAGGATGCCCGATATAGATAAATTAAAGGAACTTCAGGCTAAGTGTAAGATTGTCCTCAAAGATGCGATTTCTCTGTCAAAAATTTTTAAAAAACTTCCCTATCCGGATTTTCAAAGGAAAACAGAATTTGTTTCCCTGAGCGAAAAAAACGAATACGGATTTTATGATGGTAAAATTGACGCTTCAGACGCAGATCCTTTAGAAATAAAAAGTTTTTTGCCCAAAATAACGGAAATTCAATCGCCCTTTGATGTTGTAAAAAGAGGACATTACAGGGGCCAAAGCTATATGGTGGGCGCCTTGGCTCGCATCAACAACAATAAAAGACAGCTTAATCCTCTTTCGGGGGAAATCGCTGACCAGTTCTTCGGATCAGAAATAGATTATAATATTTTTCACAACGTTTTTGCCCAGTCGGTAGAATTGATTCATTTTTTAGAAGAGTTCCAAAAGCTTTCAGATATTTTTTTGAAAGGAAGCTACAGCGAAAAAGATATGGTCATAAAAGAATCGCCCCGTCCCCAGAAAGCAAATTGGGGGGTGGCTGCGATAGAGGCGCCCAGAGGCATCCTTTTTCACATATATAAAATTGACGAGAGAGGAGTTATAAGAGATTGTATAATTATTACTCCGACAGCCCAGTTTCTGGAGAATCTGGAAAATGATTTAAAATTATTTTTACCCGGGCTTAAAAAAATGAATATTAAAGAAAAAGAGAGAAAAATAAAAATGCTTATCAGGGCATATGATCCATGCATTAGCTGTGCAACACATTAGAAAACGCAAAATGCAAATCTCAAAATGCAAAATTACAATGTAAAACGCAAAAAGAAAAAAATAGAATTAAATAATTTTGAATTTGTTTGGGATTTAGATATTAGAATTTATAATTTTATTGTATGCACGATCTGCATTTGGCCGATCAAATTCTAAAAATTGCCCTAGAAACCGCCAAAAAAAGCGGTTTTAAAAAAATTAATTATCTTAAAGTAGAATTGGGCGATTTTATAGAGCACGGAGAAAAAATTGCCCCCCAAAATCTTAAATATAATTTTTCGTTGCTCGCCAAAAATACGCCCGCCCAGAATGCCGAATTGATAATTCTCTCTGTCGGCGGTCAAAAATGGAAATTAAAAGAAATTGAGGGAATCTGAATTTATAATAACATCTAATTTATGTGCGGAATTGTCGGCTATCTTGGCCAGAAAGAAGCAAGATCTATTTTGTTGGAAGGGTTAAGGCGTCTTGAATATCGCGGCTATGATTCAGCCGGCATTATTGTTTTAGATGAAAAAAATACCCCCCGGTATTTTAAATGCAGGGGGAAAATAAAAGATCTGGAAGAAAAAATAAAGGGGAAAAAAATAGAAGGCAATATGGGCCTTGGCCACACAAGATGGGCGACCCATGGCGCCCCGAATGACATTAATGCTCATCCCCACTGGGATTGTTCTAAAAGTATTTTTTTGGTTCATAACGGAATCATTGAAAATCATAAAGAGATTAAAAAAATCCTTTTAAAGAGAGGTCATAAGTTTTCAAGTGAAACCGACTCGGAGGTGATAGTTCATTTAGTTGAAGATTTTCTTAAAAAAGAAAGAAACAGCAGGCACAATTCTCTGGAAAGCGCCTTTCTAAAAACGCTGAGATTGCTTAAAGGCGCCTATGCCATTGCCCTAATGTCAAAAGATTATCCCCAAACAATATTGGGAGCCAAAAGATCAAGCCCTCTTGTTTTGGGCATAGGAAAGGAAGAATATTTTCTTGCCTCAGACGCTTCGGCTATTTTGGGATATGCATCAGGGGTTATTTATCTTGATGATGGGGAGGTGGCGAGCATTAATCCTGATGGTTTTTCCATCTTTGATTTAGGAAACAATATTAAAGAAAAGGAAATTTCTGATATTGAGAATAACCTGATTAAGATTCAAAAATCCGGATATCCCCATTTTATGCTTAAAGAAATAATGGAGCAGCCCGAATCGTTAGAAAATTCTCAGCGAGGAAGAATTATTTTAGAGCAGGGAATGGCAAAGCTTGGGGGGATAGAATCGGTGAAAGAAAGATTAAGAGAAATTGATAAATTAACCATTGTCGGATGCGGAACTGCATATCTGGCCGGAATGGTGGGGGAATATATGATAGAAGAATACGCAGGCGTTCCCGTAGAGGTGGAGATCGGTTCGGAATTTCGCTACCGCAAGCCGATCCTTGGCAAAAATTCAGCCATTTTGGCCGTGTCCCAAAGTGGGGAAACCGCAGACACTTTAGCGGCGGTAAATGAAGCCAAAGAAAAGGGAATTTTAACGTTGGGCTTGGTAAATGTCGTTAGCTCCACCATTGCCCGCCAAACTGACGCAGGAATTTACAATCATGCCGGGCCGGAAATAGGAGTCGCTTCCACGAAAGCCTTTACTTCTCAAGTAGAAATTTTGGCGCTTTTGGCATTGTTTCTGGGAAGGCAAAGAAATCTTTCTTTGGTAATGGGACAGAGAATCGCCAAAGAGATAAAAAACATTCCCAATTTGGCAAAAAAAGCTTTGTCTCTGGCTCCGGATATCAAAAACATCGCCAAAAAATATTATAAGTTTAAAAATTTCCTCTATATAGGGAGAAAATATAATTATCCGGTGGCTCTTGAGGGCGCTTTGAAATTGAAAGAAATTTCTTATATCAACACGCAGGGATATGCTGGCGGAGAAATGAAGCATGGATCAATTGCCTTAATTGATAAAAATTTTCCCTGTCTGGCAATATGTCCCAAGGACAGCGTTTATGAGAAAATCGTTTCTAATATTGAAGAAATCAAGGCTCGCCAAGGAAGGGTTATCGCAATAACCACACAGGGAAACAAGGAAATGAAATCTTTGGCTGATGATGTTGTGTATATTCCCAAAACCTTGGAAATGCTCACCCCCATAATATCGGTAATTCCTCTCCAGCTTTTTGCTTACCATGTCTCCGTTTTAAAAGGGCTTGATCCTGACAAGCCAAGAAATCTCGCCAAAAGCGTTACCGTGGAATAATTATAATAAAGAAAAAGGGCGCATTGCGCCCCAAGGGAAGAGCAAGGCACTACTCTTTCCCCGCTTGATCGAGGGTTTTGAGATTGCGCAGAAAGGTGATTCTTATCTCTTTTGCGCCTACTGAGTGTACCCTTCCCCATCGCTCCTCTCTGGGAGCGGCCAAAACTGTTGTTTGGGAAACGCCAATCTTTTTAAGGATCAGCCCCAAGGGCAGGGTCATTGAGCTCCCTTGGCTCGGTCGGCGATCGTAGCGGCACGGAAGACATGTCAGGTCGGCACAATCTTCGCAGGCAATGGCGCACTTAGTAACTAATTGAAGCGCCAAAGTGCGTCCTGGTTCTTCCCATCTTGGTCTCATTCCACGTACACCAAGCGCCCTAAGGTTTTTTGTTGTCGCTTTCCTGAAGACAATGCGCCCCTTTGCTAAGCAGGCTATCGGGCCCCCGTTCTCTCTCATGATTTCAGGGTTACCGCTTCCGTCTTCGTTTCTCTTGCTCACTCATACCCCCTTAAAAGATCAAATTTTTAGCATCATATCAGAAGTATATTTTTAAGTCAAGTTCTAAAAAAATTATAAAAATCCCATTATAATTGGGCAATAAAAATAATAAAATAAGTCGCCTATTCTACCTTATAATAGGAAATTTTTTGCAAAGATTAATTGCCTCTGTTTTTATCGTTTCAACCGCCTCCTTTTTGCCGATGGCTCTATATATCAGATTTGCGATTGTTCTCATCTCTTTTTCTTTCATATTTCTTGTGGTTGCGGCAGGCGTTCCAAGGCGCAAGCCCGTTGGTCTAAAGGGCGAAACATCATCAGGCAAAGCATTCCTATTCGCCAAAATGTTTGATTTTTCCAAAGTTTTTTCTGCCCAAGTTGCATCCATCGTTCTTTTTAAATCAATCAGGATTAAATGATTTTCCGTTCCATTGCAAAAAATCTTAAATCCCAGATCTTTTAATTCTTGGGCGAGGACTTGGGCGTTTTTTAAAATTTGTTTTTGATATTCTTTAAATTCCGGCTTTAGCGCTTCAAAAAAAGAAACAGTTTTGGCGCAAATAATATGCTGGTGCGATCCTCCCTGTATGCCCGGAAAAACCGCCTTCCTTATTTTTTCGTAAATTTCTTTTTTTGCAAAAATCATTGCCGATCTGGGTCCGCGCAATGTTTTATGGGTTGTTGTCATAACAACATCTGCGCAAGAAAACGGGGAAGGGTGAAGCCCGGCCGCAATTAATCCGGCAATGTGGGAAATATCAGCCAGATGATACGCGCCAACGCTTTTGGCAATTTCGCCGAATCTTTGAAAATCAATAATTTTTGGATAGGCGGTGGCGCCGGAAACAATAAGCCGGGGTTTTTCCTTCTGCGCGATTTTTTCCAAAACATCATAATCTATATGTCCTTTTTCGTTGACCCCGTAATTTGCTACTTTCCAAAAGCGAGAAGATATATGAACCTTGTGGCCATGGCTTAAATGTCCTCCGTGAGTAAGCGTCATTGAGAGAATTTTTTCGCCCGGATTTAAAAGTCCGAAATAAACAGAAACATTTGCCTGCGCGCCGGAAAGCGGCTGGCAATTGACTTCCCAATTTTCGTCAAGACCGAAAACCTCCCTTGCTTTTTTAGCGCAAAGCAGTTCTATTTCATCTGCCAGTTGGCATCCGGGATAATATCTTTTTCCCGGATAGCCCTCTACATATTTGTTGGTAAAAACAGATCCAGCCGCCTCAAGCACGGCCAAAGAAACGTAGTTTTCCGAGGGGATTAAATCAATCATTTCATTCTGGCGCTCGGTTTCCCTTTCTATAATTTCCAAAACCTGCGGTGCTGTTTTTCTGATATTTTCCATAATTTAGAAGAAAAAAACAATTATTTAAGATTATCAGAACAAAAACTTAAGTCAATTTGGGCTCTGTCAATAAGAGAAAAAATCTGATAAGATGATTTATCAAAAAAAATCTATGCAGGTAATTATTCTTGCGGCCGGAAGGGGAGTAAGGTTTTGGCCCCTTACTTCTACAAAGCCCAAACCCTTGATAAAAATTTTAGACAAAACGATTTTAGAGCATAATCTTGATCAGATGGTTGGAATTGCAAAAGAGGCGATTTTGGTCGTTGGCTACAAATCAGAAATGATTAAACAAAAAATCGGTTTAAATTATAAAGGGATAAAAATAAAATATGTTTTTCAGAAAAAACAGCTTGGCACGGGCGACGCGGCAGTTTCCGCCAAACCTTTGATAAAAAATAATTTTTTGCTCTTGAACGGAGATGATCTTTATTTCAAAGAAGATATAAAAAACGTTTTAAAAAAATTTCCGTCCATTGGTTTAAAAAAGGTTTTGAATCCCCAAAACTTCGGAGTAATTTTAGAAAAAAACGGTAAAATAATTGATTTCTGCGAAAAACCAAAAAATCCAAAGTCAAATTCGGTGAGTGCGGGAATATATTTTCTTCCCAAGGTTATTTTGAAAGATAAGCTTAAAAAATCAGAAAGAGGGGAATATGAATTCACCGATTTTGTTAAAAACTTTATCAAAAAAGAAAAGTTAAATGCGGTTACTGTTAAAAAATGGATTCCCCAATCCTTTTCTTGGGATTTGTTTGAGGCAGCGAATCATTTTCTGAAAGAAAAAGAGCAAGAAAGATCGGGAAAAATAGAAAAGGGCGCTCAGATCAAGGGCAGGGCGATTATTAAAAAAGGTGCGGTGATTAGGAGCGGAAGCTATATCATTGGTCCTGTTTATATTGGCAAGAATTGTCTGATTGGTCCTAATTGCTTTATCAGAGAAAATGTTTTGATTGGAGACAACTGCCGCATTGGGCAGGCGGTTGAAATAAAAAACTCGATCATTCAGGACAACACCAATATCGCGCATCTTTCTTATGTCGGAGATTCAATCATCTCTGAAAATTCCAATTTGGGCGCTGGAACAATCATTGCCAATGTAAGGCACGATAAAAAAACAATTAAAACAATGATAGGCAAAGAGTTGATTGATACAGGACGGAAAAAATTCGGAACAATTATGGGCGATGGCGTCAAAACCGGGATCGGGACTATGATTTATCCGGGAAGGAAAATTGAGGCGGGAAGATTTACTTTGCCGGGCCAAAAAATTAAAAAAGATATTTTATGAATTTTGATGAAGCGCTTTTTGCGGCCATAAATAATTTTGCGGGAAAGCTTCCTTTTCTTGACTGGATTGCGATTTTTTTCGCGGAATATTCCGGCTATCTTTTGGGGATTTTTATAATTTTTCTTTTGTTCAAGCAATTTAAAAAATATAAGAACTTGGCAATTTATGCGCTTATTTCCGGAATTTTTTCCAGATTTTTTGTGGTTTGGGCAATAAGACTTTTTTATCAAAAACCCCGTCCTTTTGTTGAGGGGCAGGCAAATTTGATTATAGAAAAAATTCCCTCTTGGGCATTTCCTTCGGGACACGCCTCTTTTTTCTTCGCCGTCGCTATGGCCATATATTTTTACAACAAAAAGCTGGGGATTATATCGTTCCTTATTTGTGCTTTAATGGGCGTTTCAAGGGTATATGTGGGAGTTCACTGGCCCCTTGATATTTTTGGCGGAGCCTTTGTGGGAATTTTTTGCGGGGTTTTAATCACTTATTGTTTTCCTCGCGCCTTTGAAGCTTTGAAGAAACGATTACCACGATCAAAGTAACGATTATCGCATAAATAAATTTTCCAAGAAGCTCTCCCTTGGGCTTAAAAAAAACAGCAAAGAGAGATTTTATCGCTTCATTCCAGGCAAGAGCCGCAACCAATCCAAATCCTCCCAAAATAAGCGTTACGGTTTTTTCCTCAAAAGCCCTTTTTGTTTCTTTTATCCCGTTTTTTATTTTTTCCGGCGCTTTTTTGATGTTGGGAATTTTTTTGCCAATCATAATTTTGAATTAATATTTTCTTATAATATAATACAAGGGGGATAATTTAAAGGTCGCGAAAAAATTAACAATTTATAATTTTATGTTATCACAATTACCAATCAGTCTTTCAAAGGTTAATAAAGAGAATTTGAATAAAGAAATTTTAAGAGCTGGCATGATTGCGGAACTGGATGCCGTTAGCTTCTACGAACAAATGGCCGCAATGACAGATAATAAGAACATCAAAAAAATTTTACTGGATATCGCCAGAGAAGAAAAAACCCATATCGGAGAATTTGAGGCAATGCTTCTTAAAATAGATGCAGAACAGGTTGAGGAGTCAAAAGAGGGGCGAAAAGAAATAGAGGAGATTACCCAATAAAATAGCCAAAATTGACGAGGTTTATTGCTGCAATATCTGCGGCAATATTGTTGGGATGATGCGCGCGAAGCGCGACCAATTTCATCGGGCAAAAAGCCGAAAGGTTTTGTTTTGGCGTTCCATTCTTAAAATAGTTCAAACATTTTTCGCCGCCGAAGGCGGCGAAGGCAAACCACCGATTAGGCGGCTCGCCCGCCAGCGCCGGGCTCGCCGCGTTCGGCGCCTGCCCCGCACAAAATTGCAAAGCAATTTCTGTGCGGGGACAATTTCAAGCTTTTCTTTGGCGGCAACTAAAATAAATTGAGGAGCTTGACAACGAATAAAACATAAATCAAGAGATACATTGCTCCCTCCCAGATGTGAATCCTTCGAGAAATCCCAGAAATAACAAAAAGTAAAGTGGCAATAACTAAAAAAGGAAGGCCAACCAAAAAAGTAAGATCATCTATTGCTAAAGGTTTAATTAAGGCTGGAATTCCGGCCACAACTAAGATATTAAAGACATTTGAACCAAAAATATTTCCCAAAGCAATGTCATGTTTTTTCTTTATAGCTGCTCGAACCGAAACCACCAATTCTGGCAAAGAAGTACCAACGGCAACAGCGGTAATGGCTATCAAGGCGGTGGAAATTTTTAAAAACTCGGAAATCTTCAAAACTGACTCAATGGTATAGTTGGCGCCAACGACTAAACCGATTATTCCTGAAATTAAAAAAAGAAAAACTTTAAAATTTAATCTTGTTGGCTTCTCTTTTATCCCTTTTCTTCGTCTTTCAATCCGCGAGGGCAAAACCTTAACTTCTATTCCTCCGGGCAAAACTTCCACTAATTCAGGGGTAATAATTTCTTCTCTTCTTTGAAAAATTGTGTAAAGAAAATAAATTACAAAGGCCAATAAAAACAAAACCCCTTCTCCAAAAACAATTTTTCCATCCCAGCTAATAAAAATAAACAAACCGGTAGCGGCGGCCAAAAGCGGAGCATCTAAATCAATTAAACTTCTTTTAATAAGTAAGGTCCGGGCCGCAACCGCTGATAAACCAACGATTAAAAGAATATTAGCAATATTTGAACCAATCACATTGGCAGCAACAATTTCGCTTGCCCCTTTTAAAACAGCGACAATAGATGAAGCCATTTCGGGAAAAGAAGTGCCAATAGAAACAATGGTCACTCCAATAATAAAAGGTGAAATTTTCAAAGCTAGGCCAATCTTTTCTGAGCTTTCAACAAACCAATCGGCCGACTTTACCAATAAAACTAAACTTAAAATAAAAATTAAAATCCAAAGTATAAGCATATATTTTATAAAAAAATTTTCTTTTACTTGCGGCTTCGCCGCAAACAAAACCGCCAACTGATTTTCTCGCCTGAAATTCCCTACAAATTATAACCGAGCCCCGCCCATTTTACAATAGGCGGGATAAACTCCGCGAGGCGAACCAAAACTCTTTGACTTTTTTCGGTGGTGCCGAGGGAGGGAGTCGAACCCTCACGGACCGAAGTCCACACGATTTTGAGTCGTGCACGAATGCCAATTCCGTCACCTCGGCAATTTTCTTTATTATATTCTTATCAGTCAATTGTCTATTTTTCAAGATTAGCACACTTCGGATTAGCGCATTTAACCTGCCCCCGTTTTGTCCTTACCAAAACCCATTCGCATTTTTTGCAAAATTTTTCTGTCGGTTTGTCCCAGGTGGCAAAATCGCACTGGGGGTATCTTGGACAGCCATAGAATATTTTTCCCTTTCTTGTCCTTTTTTCAACTATTTCTGCGGATTTACACTTCGGGCATTTTATATTCAACTGGTTTGCCTCAAGCGATTTTGAGTATTTGCAATCAGGAAATTTGCTGCAGGCATAAAACTTTCCGAACCTTCCCAGCTTTATCACTATCGGCGATCCGCATTCCGGACAAATTTTGTCGGTCTTTTCTTGGGCGATTTCTTTTTTGGAAATTTCTGCACCCTTTTTATTAAGATTTTTTTCAAAGGGATAATAGAATTTTTTGATTGCATCCTGCCACTTTATCTTCCCTTGGGCGATTTCGTCCAGCTCCTCTTCCATTTTTGCGGTAAAATTTATGTCAACAATATTTGGAAAATGTTCAACTAAAAGATTATTTATAATTATCGCAATTTCTGTGGGCATAAGAGCGCCCCTTTCAATTTTTTGGATATAATTTCTTTCCTGAATGGTTGATATCGTGGGCGCATAGGTTGAGGGTCTGCCAATCCCTTTTTCTTCAAGCGCCCTGATGAGCGTCGCTTCGGTGTATCTTGGGGGGGGTTGGGTGAAGTGTTGTTGTGGGATTAATTTTTTGAGAAATAAGTCCTCGTTTATTTTTAAAACAGGCAATTCGTTTTCTGTAAAACTGACCGGATAAATTTTCAAAAATCCATCAAATTTTAAAGACTGACCGGTTGATTGAAAGATATAATTTTTCGCCTGAATTTCCACCTTTTGGGAATCAAAGACAGCTGATCGCATCTGAGAGGCAATGAATCTTCTCCAAATCAGCTCGTATAACTTTATCTGATTTTTTTCCAGATTGCTTTCTTTTTTAATTTTGTCCGCTGAATTTTGCGGATAAGTCGGCCTTATCGCCTCATGCGCTTCCTGCGCCGTCTTTGACCTGGTTTTAAATTTCCTAAACTGCCAGTAATCTTTTCCAAAGCTTTTCTCAATAAATTCTTTTGCGCCAGCCAGGGCAAGATTAGAAATGTTTAAAGAATCTGTTCGGTGATAAGTTATAAAGCCCCGCTCATAAAGATTTTGAGCGAGAAACATTGTTTTTTTTGCGGGGAAGCGGAGTTTTTTCCATGCCTCTTGCTGCAGCGATGAGGTGATGAATGGGGAAGGAGGGTTTCTTTTTAGCTCTTTTTTCTCAACATTGCTTACTTTATATTTTGCGCCTTTCAGATCTTCGATGATATTTTCTGCCTCCTTTCTGTTTTTTATTCCTAATTTTGGCAGAACATTTCCATCTTTTTTCATCAAAATTGCCGCAAAACCATTCCCCGATCCCTTATTTTGAACTTGCGGTTTTTCGGAAATGTGCGGTTTGGAATCAGTAATTTTTTCCAACAACGCTTCAATGGTCCAATATTCTTGCTTAATGAAATCCTTTATCTCTTTTTCTCTTTCTACGACCAATCTGACTGCTACTGACTGCACTCTTCCGGCAGAAAGGCCCTTTGCTATTTTTTTCCATAAAAAAGGCGAAAGTTTATAGCCCACAATCCTGTCCAGCACTCTTCTTCCAAATTGCGCGTGGACAAGATCTATATCTATTTTTCTCGGGCTCAAAAGCGCCTCTTTGATCGCGCTTTTTGTAATTTCGTGGAAAACTATCCTTTTATATCTTTCATCGAGAGCCAATGCTTCTTTAAGATGAAAAGCAATGCTTTCTCCTTCGCGGTCTTCGTCTGTGGCAAGAATTATCCCCCCCGCTTTTTTTGCTTCGTTTTTTAAAAGATTCATCGTCTTTTTGGCCTTGGATGAGATTATAAATTGCGGTTCAAAGTTATTTTCTACGTCTACCCCGAACTTTGTTTTTGGCAAATCTCTTATGTGGCCATAGGATGAATGAATGGAAAAATCGTTGCCCAAAAATTTTTGAATTGTGCGCGCCTTAGTCGGGGATTCCACGATTATTAAAGATTTTTTTTGAGAAGAACTTTTCATTTATTTAAGATTTAAAGAGAAAACATTTCCCCCAAGGTTTTTGACGTTTCCTTCCAGCTCAAGGTCTGATAAAGCAGTAATGGTTTTTGAAGGAGACAATTGTGTTTTTTGAATAATTTTATCTATGTGGAGGGCGCCGCTGCGCAAAGCCTTGATTATTATCGCTCCCTCTTCCGTTTTCGCAGTTAAATCCCCCTTTTTTGAGGGAGCAATTTTGAAGTATTCCAATATTTCGCCCCCGCCTTGCGCAATTTTTGCCCCATCTTTGATAAGCAAATGGCATCCTTCAGAATTTAAACTATAAATCGATCCCGGCACGGAAAAAACCGGTTTTTTTTGCGAAAATCCGAAGCTTGCGGTAATTAATGATCCCGATTTTTTCTTTGCTTCAATTACAAGAATCGCGTCTGAAAGCCCCGCAATGATTCTGTTTCTCTGGGGAAAATGATGCTGCATCGCGGGAGTCCCCGATGGATATTCAGAAAGAATGGCTCCCCCCGCTTCAATTATTTTCTTTGCCAAATTGGCATTTTCGCGGGGATAGATGCTTTTTTCATCGACTCCCGATCCCAGGACCGCAATTGTTTTCGCGCCGCTCTGAAGGGCGGTTTTGTGGGCAAGGCCGTCAATTCCCTTGGCTAAACCGCTTACGATTACAAAGCCCGCCCCGCCTAATTTATTTACAAAATCAATAACGGCCTGCTTTCCATAATCAGAACATTTTCTCGTGCCAACAACGGCGATAAATGGTTTTTCCCCGAAATCCAGAATTCCTCTATAATAAATATTTTTTGGGGGGTTAGAAATTTTTTTAAGCGATTGAGGATACCCTTTATCGTTGATTTTAAGAGCAGAAATGTTGTCCATTAAATTTATTTTTTGTTACATTCAGTCATCGCTCTTTGAATGCCTTGCTCTAGCGCCATTTCAAGGATTAGGATAAGCTTTTCTTTGGCGGCCGTCAATAATTTTTCTTCTCTCTGATTAAATTTTTTGAGGACAAAAATCTTTTTATTTTTTCCTTTTGGCATCCCTATCCCTACGCGGAACCGCAAAAAATTTTTTGAACCCATTTTGTCTATTATTGACTGGACTCCCTTGTGTCCGGCCGAGCTATGATTTTTTGACATTTTTATTCTTCCAAATTCAAGAGCTGTATCATCGTGGATCACCCAGAAGTTTTCTGTTTCAACGCCCAGCTTCCCCGAAATTCTTTTAGCGGTTTTGCCCGAATTATTCATAAATATTTGCGGTTTTATAAGCAAAACCTTTTTCTCCAGAATATTTCCGACAGATATTTTTGCAAGAAAATAATTCTTCATTGCCCAATCCGAAAAGCCCTTTTTCTCTTTTAGATAGTCAAGAAATTCAAAACCGACATTATGCCTTGTTTTTTCAAATTTTTTTCCGGGGTTGCCCAATCCGACAACAACAATCATTTTTTATTATAACACTACTTGCAAAATTAAAAAATGATATTATGATTATAATATCTATGAAAAAAACATTACTTTTTTTCTGGGAGCTGATTAAAATCGCCTTAATCGCCCTGATTATCGTTGTTCCCATAAGAGCTTTTATTTTCCAGCCGTTTTTTGTCCGAGGAGCAAGCATGGAGCCGAATTTTCATAATTTCGATTATCTCATCGTAGATGAAATAAGTTATCGCTTTGCAGAACCAAAAAGGGGGGACGTAGTTGTTTTTCGAAGCCCCATTAATAGTCGGCAAAGATTTATTAAAAGAATAATCGGACTCCCGCTTGAGACAATTAAAATTGATCGGGGGAAAATTTATTTTGAACAGAGCAACGAATTCTATGAGCTTGATGAATCTCAATATTTATCTTTTTTAAGCCCCCAAGATTTTCAGATTGATTTGGAAATTACTCTCAAGGAAAATGAGTATTTTGTTTTGGGAGATAATCGCGGGCATTCGCTTGATTCCCGTTCGTTTGGGGCGATTCTGCGGGAAAACATAATCGGGAAAGTGGCTTTCCGGCTTTGGCCGATAGCTACTTTCGCTAAACCCCCTCAAAATTAATATTAAAAAGCCCAGCATGAAGCAAAATAAGTTTAAATTTCAAACCCCGCTTGGCTTAAAAGATATTTTGCCACAAGATCAGGGCTATTTTGAAAAAGTTTATTCAACCGCCGACAAATACGCTAAATTTTATTCTTTTGAAAGAATTGACACGCCCATTCTGGAAAATTATGAACTTTTTCTAAGAGGCACGGGAGAGACTACAGAAATAGTCGAAAAACAGATGTATCTTTTGAAAACAAGAGGAGGAGAATATCTGGCTATGCGCCCCGAATTCACTCCATCGCTGGCAAGAAGTTATTTTGAACAGGGAATGATCAGCTGGCCTCACCCCGTAAAAATTTATACTCGCGGGCCGGTCTTTCGCCATGAAAAGCCGCAGGCGGGAAGATACAGACAATTTCATCAAATTAACCTTGAGGTTTTTGGATCCAATAATGCGATAACGGATGTGGAGATAATCTGGATTTTTTATAGTTTTCTTGGCGCGCTGGGCATCAAAAATTTGGTAGTAATGGTAAACAGCATAGGCAATTCGCAATGCCGGCCTTATTTTAAAAAATCGTTAACAAGATGCTTAAAATCCAACGAAAGCCATCTTTGCGTTGACTGCAAAAGAAGGTTGAAGATTAATCCTCTAAGGGTTCTTGATTGCAAAGAAGAAAAATGCCAGCGAATCATAAACCAGGCGCCTCAGATTCTTGATTATCTTTGCGAAGAATGCAGGAGGCACTTTAAAAACGTTCTGGAATATCTGGATGCTCTTGAGATTCCTTACAACCTGAATCCATATCTTGTAAGAGGGCTTGATTATTACACAAAGACTGTTTTTGAAATTGCTGTTCAGCCAGAAGACGATCAAGCAAAAAAGAACGCGCTGGTTGGGGGAGGAAGATACGATGATCTTTTGAAGCTTATTGGCAAGAGAAATATTTCTGCCTGCGGAGCAGCAGCCGGAGTTGAAAGAATTATCAATACTATGAAAGAAAAAGATTTAAAGCCGGATTCTTGGCCCCCGCCAAAAATTTTTATTGCACAGCTTGGAGATCGGGCGAAGATAGAAGCTTTAAAGCTTATAGAATCATTTAAAAAAAACAATATTCAAGCGGGTTTTTCGCTGACCAAAGATTCATTAGCGAACCAGCTGAAAATAGCCAATAAATTGAGGGCGGATTGGTCGATTATCATCGGGGAAGAAGAGGTGGTCAAGAAGAGTGTAATCATAAGAAATATGGAAGACGGCAACCAAGAAACAGTTTTACAGAATACGATTATAGAGAAAGTAAAATCGCTTTTGAAAAAAGAAAAAGCAAAAAAAAGAAAATAAATGGAGTGCGTTTTCTGTAAAATTATAAAAAAAGAACTTCCCTCGCAAATATTATTTGAGAACGATAAGGTGATGGTTTTTAAAGACATTGACCCCAAGGCCGATGTGCATTTTTTAATCATTCCCAAAGAACATATTGAGTCGCTTAATCACCTGAACCAAGAAAACAACCAATTGATCTCTTCCTTAATTTCTATGTCAGATCGTATATCAAAAGAAATTGTTGAAGCAAAAAATGGCTATAAGTTAATTTTTAACGTGGGACAAGGAGGAGGACAGATTGTAAAACATCTTCATTTGCATTTTTTGGCGGGAAAGATAAAACGATGTCCTTAGGGCTTGCAAAACTGCGCCTCTTTATGCTAAAAATATGATGAGCAGAGAAGAAACAAACAAAAACATGATAAGCGCTTTTAGGGTTGAGAAAAAACGGGAGGAAAACAGCAAGCAGCTGGTAAGTCGCTTTATGAAAAGATTCAAGAAAAGCGGCGTTTTAATTCAGGCAAAAAAATCCCTCCGCAGAAAAAGACCTCTTTCAAGAAAGCTCAGAATAAAAGCCGCCCTTAGGAGAGAAGAGCTTGCTTTGTCTTATAAAAAACTCGAGAAGCTGGGGAAAGAATAAAAAAATAATTCTTATTATAAGGCCCTTCAAATCGGGTTTTTTGTTTGCTTTAATTTTTCAGTTTTGATAGGATAATATAATATCTTTTGGCTCATTTTAAAAATGGTTGAAATAATCAATTACACCGAAGAAAAAATAAACAGCGTTTTTTTGGGAAAAATTGTTGGGGCAGTTCTTTTGGGCGAAAAAAAACTAGGGATGGTTTCTCTTGTAATAACAACCCCTCAAAAAATAAAAAAGATAAATAAGCTTTATCGGAAAAAAAATGAGCCAACAGACGTGCTTTCATTTGCCACTCATTTTAAAGAATTCAGGGGGAAATTCGTCCAGTTGGGAGAAATTTTTATTTGTCCGAAGATAATAAAAAAAACCGCCAAAGCTTATAAAACAAATTATCAAAAAGAATTTTCGCGCGCGCTTATACATGGAACACTCCATTTGCTGGGGTATCGGCATAAAAAGAAAAAGGAAAAAAACCTGATGAAAAGGCGCGAGGAAAAACATCTCAAGAAATTTTTTAAATAATATGCCAAGGGATTTTTTAATAAACGCTCTGGACATTGGTTCGGACAAAATTAGGGGGATGTCGGTTGCAAGAAAACAGGATGGCCAAACAATGGAAGTGATAAGCTTCCATAGTTTTCCTTCAATGGGACTTAGAAAAGGAATGGTGATAGACGCAGAAAAAACCACAGAGAAGATTTTAGCATTGAAAAGAATGATGGAAGGGGATTGCAAAAGAAAAATAAATAAAATTTTTTTGAATATAGGCGGTTACCATCTTTTTTGCAAAAATGGGCGCGGAGCGGTGGCTATTTCCCGCGCAGACCAAAAAGTTTCCCAAGAAGACATTGATAGGGTGGTTGAGGATTCAAGGGCGGTTTCCCTGCCGTTTAATAAAGAGGTATTAGAGGCATACCCAAGAGAATTTATCATAGATGGCGAGGGGGGCATAAAAAACCCCCTTGGTTTACGGGGAATAAAGCTTGAGGCGGAAGTTTTGAATATTTGCGCGTTTTCTCCTTATGTTAAAAATTTAATTGATGCGGCAACAAGCGCTGATTTGGAAATTATGGAGGTTTTGCCGTCTCCGCTGGCCGCCGCCGAAGCGGTTCTAACGCCCCAGCAAAAAGAGCTCGGAGTGGTAATCGTGGACATAGGCGCGGGCAGCACGGGAATCGCTGTTTTTGAAGAAGAATCGCTTTTGCATCTTGCGGTGTTGCCCATGGGCTCTTCTCATATTTCAAATGATATTGCCATTGCTCTTAAAACAGAAATCGAAACAGCAGAGAAAATTAAATTAAAATTCGGAGAATATATTTTTAAAAAATCAAGCAAAAAAGAAAAAATAGAAATATCTCCGGGCGAATATTTCGTTTTTCCAGTGTCCAAAATGGCTCAGGCGGGCAGGGCAAGAATTACAGAGCTTTTGGATTTAATTCAAAAAGAGCTCAAAAAGATTTCCAAGGCAAACGTGCTCCCTGCGGGAGTGGTATTAACGGGAGGAGGCGCTAAGTTGCCCGGCTTGGTGGATTTTTCCAAGAAAACGCTGGATCTTCCTGCAAAAATAGGAATGCCCAAGGGATTTATCGGGATCAGGTCGGAACCATCGTTTGCGACCATTTGCGGATTAATCATAAAAGGCGCTAAAGAAGAATCAGTAGATTTGCCCCAAACAGGGTTTATGAAGTTTTTCAAAAGAATATTTAAGACATTTTTGCCATGAAAAAAGGGACTAAGATAATAAAAGTTGTGGGAATCGGGGGGTCGGGGGGCAATTCTCTTTCAAGGATGTTTAAAGGTAAAATAAGGGGAGTAGAGCTGATTGCCATAAACTCTGATTTGCAGGATTTAAAAAAAACATGCGCGGACAAAAAAATTGAGATTGGCAGAAAGATTACAAAAGGATTTGGAGCGGGAATGAATCTAAAAATTGGAGAGAAAGCCGCCAGAGAATCTCAAGAAGAAATAAAAACCGCCCTTTTGGGCGCAGACGTTATTTTTGTCGTATGCGGGCTTGGAGGAGGAACGGGCTCGGGAGCGGCGCCCATTGTAACCGAGATCGCAAAGGGGACTAACGCGCTCGTTATAGCCGTAATTACAATGCCCTTTACATTTGAGGGATCTTGCAGAAAAAATATCGCCAAAAGGTCTCTTGAAAAAATAAAAAAGAAAGCCGATACGATTTTTATCATTTCAAACGATAAAATTTTAACCCAGATCACGGACAAAACAAAACTCTCCCACGCCTTTATTGCGGCAGACGAAATTTTAAGACAGGCGGTGTTGGGGATTTCGGATTTAATAGTCCTGCCGGGTCTAATAAATGTTGATTTTGCAGATATTAAAACCATTATGAAAGATTCCGGTTTGGCGATGTTTGGGGTGGGAAAAGGAAGGGGCGAGAACAAGGCAAAAGAGGCTGCGATGGCAGCCATTAATTCTCCCTTGCTTGATTTTTATTCTAAAAGATCAAACGGCATACTTTTTAACATAAGCGGAGGAAAAAATTTAACTCTTTTTGATGTAAAAGAGGCGGCAAAGATAATTACCAAAAACGCACTGCCCAGCGCAAAGATTATATTTGGGGCAATTCAGGACTCCAAAAACTTTTTGCCAGACGAAGTAAAAATCACAGTAATAACCACGGGCATAAAAAATTAATCCTCGGGGAATCATATTTTCACAGATTGAAAGTTTTCCACAAATAGCCTCTATTTTAATTTTTCTTGCCTTTGCCATATAATAGAAACATTAAACTCCAAAAATTTCATGGGGAATCAGATTACAAAAGTTAAAAAGCGCGATGGAGAGATCTCTGATTTTGACGAAGAAAGAATCACAGACGCTATTTTCAAAGCGATCACCGCTACCGGGCAAAGAGATGGAAAAGTTTCCAAGAAACTTGCCCAAAAGGTGATTAAAATTTTAAATCGGAGGTTTAAGAAAGAAGAGATTCCGGGCGTGGAGCAGATTCAGGATATTGTAGAAGAAGTCTTAATCTTGGAAGGATTGGTAGAAACGGCTAAAGCATATATTCTATACCGTGAACAAAGAAGAAGAATCAGAGAGGCAATGACCGCTTCAGAGGAGGCGGTGGAAAGAGTGGATCAGTATTTGGAAAAAATAGACTGGGAAGTTAAAGAAAACGCCAATATGGCTTTTTCCTTGCAGGGATTCAACCACTACGGCGTCTCTTACATCATCAAAAAATATTGGCTTAATAAAATTTATCCCAAGGAAATAAGAGAGGCCTACGAATCCGGAGACTTGCATATCCACAATTTGGATACATTGGCCTGTTATTGCATGGGTTGGGATTTATATGATTTATTATTGAAAGGATTCGGAGGGGTGAGCGGCAAGGTAGAATCAAGACCCCCGAACCATTTAAGGACAGCGCTGGGCCAAATAGTTAATTTTTTGTATACGCTTCAGGGAGAATGCGCCGGCGCAGTTTCTTTTTCCAATTTTGACACTCTCCTGGCGCCGTTTATCCGCTATGACAATCTTAATTATCAGCAGACAAAACAGGCGCTTCAGGAATTTCTTTACAATATGGCAATTCCTACAAGAGTAGGATTCCAGACCCCGTTTTCTAACATCACTATTGATATTAAGCCCTCGCCCATTTTCGTAAAACAACCTGTCATTATTGGCGGAAAGCCGCAGAAAGAGATTTATCGGGATTTTCAGGAAGAAATGAATGTTTTTAACCGCGCTTTTTACGAGGCAATGATTGAAGGCGACAAAAACGGCAGAGTTTTTACTTTCCCCATTCCCACAATTAATATCACCAAGGACTTTGACTGGGATGATCCGATTCTGGATTCCATGTGGGAAGCAACTGCCAAGTACGGGGTAAATTATTTTGCAAATTACATTAATTCCGATATGAGCCCTCAAGATGTAAGAAGCATGTGTTGCAGATTGAGATTGCAGCTGGGAGAGCTTTACAATCGGGGAGGAGGGGGACTTTTTGGTTCGGGCTCGCTTACAGGGAGCATTGGCGTCATTACGATTAATATGGCGCGAATAGGACATACTTCAAAAACAAAAAAAGATTTTTTTGAAAATCTTGAAAGGTTGATGGATTTATCCAAGGAAAGCTTGGAAATCAAAAGAAAGGCAATTGAAGATTTTATTGAAAAAGGCCTTTATCCTTATTCCCGATACTATTTGGGGGCTGTAAAACAGTCGCGCGGCGCGTACTTTGCGAATCATTTTTCAACGATAGGCCCGATAGGAATGAATGAAGCCCTGATGAACTTTTTGGGAGAAAACATCGCTTCAAGGCGCGGAAAAAAGTTTGCCCTTGAAGTTTTGGATTTTATGAGAGAAAAACTTTTAAAATATCAAAAAGAGACCGGCAACATATATAATTTAGAAGCCACTCCCGCAGAATCCACCGCCTATCGTCTTGCCCAAAAGGACAAGGAAAAATATCCAGAAATAGTTACTGCGGGCACCAAAAAAATTCCTTATTATACAAACAGCACTCAACTTCCTCCCTCTTACACGGATGACGTTTTTGAAGCGCTGAAATTGCAGGATGATTTGCAATGCAAATATACAGGAGGAACGGTGATGCATCTTTTTGTTGGGGAAAAGATCTCCGACATAGCGTCTGTAAAATCCCTGATCAAGAAATCATTCACAAGCTTTAAGCTTCCCTATGTTACCATCACCCCCACGTTTTCTGTTTGTCCATCGCATGGCTATCTGAGCGGCGAACATTTTTTTTGCCCCCAATGCACAATCAAACAGCCTTGTGAGGTATATTCCCGCATCGTCGGGTATCTAAGGCCGGTTGCGCAATGGAATATAGGAAAACAGCAGGAATTTAAGGAGAGAAAAAAATTCAAAGTGAAATTATGAGAATAGGAGGCATTCAAAAAGTAAGCCTTATAGATTATCCAGGGAAAATAGCCGCTACAATTTTTGTAAGCGGCTGTAATTTTAATTGCGGATTTTGCTGTAATCCAGAGCTTGTTCTGGAAGAAAATATCAAAAGCCAAACCCTCATTCCGCAGGACTCAATTTGTGAATTTTTAAGAAAAAGAAAAAATCTTATTGACGGGGTGGTTATGTGCGGAGGGGAGCCGACAATCTATAAAGATTTGCCCGGGGTTATCCGAAAAATCAAAAAAATGGGGTTTTTGATCAAGCTTGACACCAACGGGTCAAATCCTGGGGTCCTGGAGCATATGTTTAAAAAAAATCTTTTAGATTATGTGGCAATGGATATAAAAACCTCAAAAGAAAAATATCCTTTGCTGACGGGCCAAAAAAAGCATATTTTAAACGTGGAAAGAAGCGTTGAAATTTTGAAAGAGCATGCTCCCAATTACGAATTCCGCACAACCGTTGTCCCCGGAATTGTGAGAAAAGAAGATATTTTAAAAATCGCAAGATGGATCGCTCCGGCAAAGAAATATTTTCTTCAACAATACAGGTCCCAAAGAACACTTGACCCCGCATTCAAAGAAATTGATCCTTATCCTTTGGAGTATTTGATGGAAATTCAGAAAATCATTGCGCCCCATTTTGATGTTTGCCAAATAAGAGAACAATGATGGACGCCCCAAACATTTTTTTGTGGATAATGCTCTCTTTTGTTTTGGGCACAGCTATGGGATTATTTATAAATTGGCCGCAATTAACCATTGCGGTTTTTTTGATGGCAGCAGGGCTTTTTATTTTTAAAAAAGAAAAAGCAATATTTCTTTTTTTTGTTTTTATGGTTTTGGGGGCGATTAGGGCAAATTACATGCTTTATTCCCTAAAACAAAGCGAGCTTTTATTTTTTAACGATAAAAATATGGAAGTCGTCTTTTCGGGAAAGATAGACAAGGAGCCAGAAGAAAAAACGCTAAATCAAAAACTCGTTGTTGAAATAAAAGAAATTATTGAGCATGGCTTGAAGGAAAGCCCCCAAGCCCCTTTTTTTAAAACGACAGGAAAGGTTTTGGTTCTGGCGGATAAAAAAACCGAATATATGGCTGGAGAAAAAATTATTGTCAAAGGAAAACCCGAATCCCCGAAAAATTTTGATGAATTTGACTATAAAAACTATCTTGAAAAACAGGGTATACTATCGGTTATAAAAAATCCCGAAAAAATAGAAAAAACAGCCGATGCGCCGATTTATTTCAGGGCGGTTTTTAAAATAAAAGAAAAATTGAGAAAAATTATAAACGAAGGGCTTGTCTTTCCAAAAAGCGCGCTTCTTGGGGCAATTGTTTTAGGAGATAAAAAAGAAATGCCGGATTATTTGAAAGAAAGCTTCAACAAAAGCGGAACTCGCCACATAACGGCAATTTCCGGAATGCATATTGCAATTTTGATGAATGTTTTAATGGCAATTTTTATAGGGCTTGGGATAAAAAGAAAAATTTCCGGATTGACAGTTATGCTCTTTATTCTTTTTTATCTTTTTTTGATCGGCTTTCCCGCTTCAGCAATTCGGGCTTCAATTATGGGAGCGGGGATTATTTTGGCCCAGATTTTTTCAAGAATGCCCGATTCAATCAGGTTTCTTTTGTTTGCGGCCGCCGCTATCCTTTTGATTAACCCGTTTTTGTTTTTTGACGCCGGATTTCAGCTCTCTTTTTTGGCGGCTCTTGGAATAAATTATTTGTCGCCGTTTTTTAATAAAAAACTCAAAAAAATTCCAAAAAATTTTGGAATCAGATCCGTTCTTTCAATGACTTTCTCCGCCCAGATTTTTACCCTGCCGGTTTTATTCTATCATTTTGGTTATTTGTCGCTTTTGTCTCCCGTTGCCAATGTCTTAATTGTTCCCACAATGCCTCTTGTCTTGGCAATGGGAATTTTGGGAATAATTGCCGGATTGATTTTTTTGCCCTTGGGTTTTTTGGTTTTTATTCCCTTATCCTTTATTCTTGGCTATGTTATTTTTATTTCCGATTTGATTGCCGCCATTCCCTTTTTTGCGATTAACGCAAGGGTTTCTTTGGCAGTTGTTCTTGTTTATTATCTTTTGCTTGCTTTGTTTGTTCATCATCAAAAAAGAAAAGAAAGATTCTGGTTTTTGGAATATTAAAAGCAAAAAGGGACATTGTATGATAACAACATCCCGCGATATGGCACAACGTCATTGCTGTGCCAGAAAGAACAAGAGAAAAGCTCTGGGCAAAGTCCCTACAACTTTACCCAAAGGGGCTAGTCGGCAAGCTGGAATGCCGGTTCCGCCCTGAACTTTTTGCGGTCTCTCTGGGCAAAAAAACCCAAAGAGGACAACGTCGGCTGCTTCCAGCGGAGGAAACATATTCGCCTACCGGCAGTTCGGCCGATGGCTTATTCCGTAGAACCTTCTCTGACCGCGAGAAGGCAAGAACGTTACCCCCAAGCTTCTATTGCCAGAATAGCGCGCACTCGTCAGCACGCACTAATGGCAACAGAACCGTACGGTAGGGATTGCCTGTTAAACCTCGTTTATTAACAAGATCTTGCAGTCAATCCCCACCAAAACACCTCATTTAATTTAAAGAACTGCCTGTATTATATATATACCACTATCCAAAACTTGTCAAGAGGCAGGGTTATTTTTTGCATATTTGTTATTTTTTTGGCACAAGCTGGAAAAAGAAACGAATTTTTGGGATAATAAATTAATGGAAAGAGTTTTCAAATTTCCAAAAGATTTTTTATGGGGAACAGCCACTTCCGCCTATCAGGTTGAGGGTAAAAATGATTTTTGCGACTGGAGCGATTGTTATCCGGCTGGTCTTGCCTGTGATCATTATCATAAATTCAGGGAGGATTTTTCAATTATCAAGAAAATGGGCCACAACGCCCACAGAATTTCCATTGAATGGTCGCGCATTGAGCCAAAGAAAGGAAAATTCAATAAAAAAGAAATAGAGCATTACAGGGAGGTTCTAAAAGCGCTTAAAAGAAGCAAAATAAAAATTTTTTTAACTCTTTTTCACTTTACCCTGCCCAAATGGGTCGCCCAAAGCGGAGGATTTTTAAACAAAGAAAATGTTTTTCATTTTATAAATTTTTCCAACCGAATTTTTGATGAATACAAAGAGCTGGTGGATTTTTGGGTCGTCTTAAACGAGCCGGAAGTTTACACTCTTTTGAGTTATCTTTTAAAAAGATGGCCGCCAAAGAAAAGAAACCCCTTTCAATACTTAAAAACAAAAAGAAATCTCTTGCTTGCCCATAAAATTATTTATCGCGATTTTCACAAAAAAGGAAAAAAGGTTTTAGTGGGAATAGCAAAAAATAATTCCTTTTTTGCGCCCTATAATTCAAAATCTCTTTTTGACAGATTGTCCGCCAAGATCGCCAAGCGATGGCAAAACCATTATTTTTTAAATCGGATAAAAAACGAAATTGATTTTATCGGCTTGAATTACTATTTCACATCAAACATAAAATTTCCGATGAGAATGATAAATGAATCAAGGGATGTTTCCGATCTTGGCTGGGCGATAAATCCCGAAGGGATTTATCATGTTTTAAAAGATTTAAAAAAATATAAAAAACCCATTTTTATCACCGAAAACGGCTTGGCCGACAAAAAAGATAAATTAAGAAAAGAATTCATAAAAAATCATCTTTTCTGGATTTGGGGCGCAATAAAGGAGGGCGTTGATATAAAAGGATACCTTCACTGGTCTTTAATGGACAATTTTGAATGGGATTTGGGATTTGATCCAAGGTTTGGGCTGATAGAAATTGACTGCAAAACCCTTGAAAGAAAGCCCAGAAAAAGCGCAAGCTTTTATTCAGAAATCTGCAAAAACAACTGCCTCACCATTAAATAAATGCTTTGGATAATTTTTGCCATTCTTTCATATTTTTTATTGGCAGCCGTGTCGTTGATTGATAAAATAATCCTCAGCGGACCGATAAAAACGCCGATGGTTTACGCATTTTTGACCGGAATTTTTGGAGGATTGGGCGCGCTGATTTTGCTTCCATTTTCCAATTTTTTTTCGCTGGCGATTCCTGTTGTTTTTCTTGGGCTTTTTTCGGGAGCCGTATGGATTTTCGCCATTTTTTTTCTTTATCAGGCGCTTAAAAAATATGACGCCTCAACGATAATTCCTGCCATAGGCGGACTTCTGCCCTTATTTACGCTTCTTTTGGGATTATTTTTTTACGCCGAAAAAGAAAACTCTGATCAAAATCTATTTTTTAATTTCTGGCAGATTGTTTCTTTTGTTCTGATGGTTTTAGGAAGCGTTCTTATAAGCCTTAATTTGGAGAAAGAGAAAAAAATAACGAAGGGAACTTTTATTTTGTCTGCCTTTTCCGCGTTTTTGTTCGCGAACGGATTTTTCTTGGCAAAAATTGTTTATCTGGAAACAAGTTTTTTATCGGGACTCGCTTTAAGATTATCGGGCGGATTTTTAGCGTCCCTCCTTTTTTTTCTTTCAAAAGAATTAAGAGAAAAATTTTTTTTCTCCAGAAAAAAAGACGCAATTAAAACCCCAAAAACCATCGCCTTGTTTCTGGCGGGTCAATTAATAGGCGGGGCGGCGGGGATTTTTCAGAATCTTTCCGTGTATTTTGTGCCGCTTGCCCTTCTTTCTTTTGTAAACGCGCTTGAGGGAATAAGATATGCGTTTCTCCTGGCTTTTATGATCGTTTTCTCTTTTAAATTCCCCCATATTTTGTCAGAGAAAATTTCAAAAAGAATTTTGCTCAAAAAAATCAGCGCCACTATTTTAATATCGCTTGGCCTTCTGATTTTTGCCGTAAAATCTCCGAGCTTATGAAAAAATTTTTAAAGATTTTCCTTCTCTTTTTTATTCCGCTTTTTTTGATTATTTTTTGCTTTTTTTTCGTGGGCAAAAAAGAACCGGCAAAAGAAATAAAATGGGGAATCACCTTTTCCCAAAAACATACCGAGCTTTTTGGTCTTGACTGGCAAAAGGCATATCTTTCAATTTTAGACGATTTGGGCGCGAAAGAATTAAGATTAATAGCTTACTGGGATTTGATTGAAAAAAACAAAGATCGTTATGATTTTTATGATCTTGATTGGCAAATAGAAGAGGCAGAAAAAAGAAACGCCAAAATAATGCTTGCGTTTGGCAGGAAAGCGCCAAGGTGGCCCGAATGTCACGAGCCAGAGTGGCTAAAGAATTGGGATCAAGAAGCCAAAAATGAAAAACTGCTTGATTATATGGGGGCGATTGTCAAAAGATACAAAGAAAATAATTCAATTTGGGCTTGGCAGGTTGAAAACGAACCGCTTTTTTCCTTTGGAGAATGTCCGCCGCCCGACAAAGAACTTTTAAAAAGAGAGGTGGCGCTTGTTAAATCTCTTGATCCCAGAAATCGCCCCGTTGTTCTTACTGAAAGCGGAGAAATTCCTATGTGGTTTAATGTCGCAAAGATGGGCGACATTGTCGGCCACACGCTTTACAGAAAAGTTTGGATGGATAAATGGGAAAGATACGTAACATATCCCTTTCCGCCGATATTTTACGCAAGAAAAACCTGGCTTGTAAACAAAATCTTTAAAAAAAGGGTGATTTGCTCCGAACTTCAGGCAGAGCCATGGGGCCCGGTTTTGCTCTATGATTTAGAAAAAGAGGAGCAGGAAAAAACAATGAATCTTTCGCGCCTTAAAGAAATAATAGAATTTGCAAAAAACACCGGCAATGATTTGTTTTATCTCTGGGGAGTTGAGTGGTGGTATCTGGAAAAAGAAAAAAACAATAACGATGTTTTCTGGAAAGAGATAAAAATTTTACTGAATCAATAACTCCCCGCCGGGCATGAATTTGACAGAAATCGTTTTTAATGATAATCTTTTAATCAAAATCCGATCCAAGGAGGTGATCCGAGTTGCTAAAGCGACTGATCAGCAGGATGTCGGGGCTTTGGCGCCACAGACACAAAGCGAATCGGGAGTATTCCGGGCCCATTGACGTGATCTTGGCGCTGGACTTTGGAATGCGAGAGAGCGATTTTCCATTGCCCGATGATTCTGTATGCAAAAGTAACCGGGCGATGGCTGAACTGGTTTGCTGGCTCACTCAATTCCATCCAAGCGCCAGATTGGTTGTTCAGGATGAAATCGGCTTGGACATCAGGGCGCGTCATCCTTCGATAGACCAGGCAAAGATGAGGGTGATTGGAGATCATGAAACCAAGCCGCCAAAGTATCTGGACACCCGAGGGTTCCTTTGGCATGCTGTCGAGCATATCAAGGGTCTTGAGCACAGGGCGGAAAGACGCTTCAACAGCGTCCTTCTGGTCTGCCATCGCGCCCATCTTTGGAGAGTCAAGCGCGCGCTGGAACAGCTTCTGTTTGAGGCGAAGCTGAGAATCGCTGTGCAAACGCTGGGCGGGGAAGATCTCAAAGACATACCCTACGACCGGCAATCATCTCAATGGTGGACGAAGGGTCCGGTTCGCTGGTGGTTTCGGGAGTTGTTGGTGGCTATACCCTGGTATAAGTTCCGCAGATGGATCTGATCGGAGCGGCGCGCACTGGACAGATTGTTTGTCTTTTGCGCGCCCCTTCTTTTGCTATAATGATAGTATGGATAAATTCTTTAACTTTAAAAGATTTTTTTATAATTTTAGCTTGGCGCTTTTGGCCATTAAAAGAGCGTTTTTTTCGGAGCAAAGCTTCCGCTTGCAGATTTTGGGGGCCGTTTTTGTTATAGCGCTCGCTTTTTTGTTGCCCCTTAAAACAACAGAATGGGCGATCTTATTTTTAACAATCGGCGCGGTGCTGGGTTTTGAACTTTTAAATTCCCAGATTGAAAAAACGCTTGACATTGTCCAGCCAAAAAACGATCCTCTTATAAAAAGAATAAAAGATTTTTCATCAGCTGCAGTTTTAATCGTGGCAATCGGCTCGGTTTTTGTCGGTCTTTTGATTTTTTTGCCGCACATTATAAACTTTTTTCAATCCAGATAAAATGATAAAATGTAATGCAGCGTCTGATAATTATTAAACAAAAAATATGGAAGAAAAATTTTTATCCCAATACGACCCTCCCAAATTAACTCCGCCCCGCCATAAAAGCACAAAAATAATCGCGCTTGTAATTCTAATAGCGATTGTTTCTCTTTTATTCGGAGGGGCGGGCGGTTTTTATTTCGCAGAATTTTACCTTAAAGGGAACATTGATAAGTTTTTGAACAAAGGATTAGACGACGGTCTTTTTGCGCCTGAAAACAATTATATTCCCCAGACGAGCCAAGAGCAGAAAATTATTGATGCGGTCAAAAAAACATCTCCGGCGGTAGTAAGTATTATCATAACAAAAGATCTCCCCATTCTTGAAAGATATTACATTAATCCCTTTGGGCCCGATTGGCCCTTCAATATAGAAATTCCGCAATATCGCGAAAAAGGGACCAAAAAACAGCAGGTTGGCGGAGGCACGGGTTTTATAGTTTCGCCTGACGGAATGATTTTGACCAATAAGCACGTAGTGGCAGAAGAGGGCGCTCAATATACGGTTTTAACCAATGAGGGCAGAAAATATTCAGCAAAAATTCTGGCAAGAGATCCTTACTATGATCTGGCCCTTTTAAAAATAGAAAATCAGAAAAATGAAAAAGAAAAAACTTTTTCGGTAGTTGAATTCGGCGACTCAACAAACCTTCAAATCGGACAGACGGTTATTGCTATCGGCAACGCCCTCGGAGAGTTTGAAAATACAGTTTCTGTGGGCGTGGTTTCCGGGCTTGGAAGAACTATTACCGCCACAGGAGGAGGAATGACAGAGGTATTGGAAGATATCATCCAGACCGACGCAGCCATTAATTTGGGAAATTCAGGAGGACCTCTTTTGAATCTGGCAGGAGAGGTTATCGGAGTTAACGTGGCAAAAGCGCTATCGGGAGAAAACATTGCTTTCGCAATTCCCATAAATCGGGCGAGAAAAGCCATTGAGCAGGTTAAAAATACGGGCAAAATAACTTATCCCTACCTTGGCGTATATTACACTCTTGTTACAGAGGATTTAAAACAGGAATTTAATTTAAGCGTTGATTATGGAGCATGGGTTGGAAGGGATAGCCGGGGGCAAAAAACCGACCAAGCGGTGATAGCCGGCACTCCGGCGCATAGCGCGGGCATAAGGCAGGACGATATTATTCTTGAGTTCGGGCAGGAAAAAATCACCATTAAAAACAGCTTGGCAAAAATTATTCAAAAATATAATCCCGCAGAGACTGTAAAGGTAAAAATTTTAAGGCAGGGGCAGGAAAAAATTCTGGTGCTCACCCTTGGAGAGAGAACAAATTAATGAGGCGAATTGACAAAAAATTCTTAAGTTTTACAATGCTTTTATAAATTATATGTTTGCACCGGGCGGACAAGACTTTACGCACAGAGCGCAGGAGGCAATTATCAGGGCGCAGGAAGTGGCGAAAAAAATGGGGCAGCAACAGGTTGATGCGCTGCATCTGCTTTATGTTTTGACGGGGCAGGAAGGAACAGTGGTGGTAACGCTTTTAAGAAAATTAGGCGTCAATCTTGACGATTTAAAAAAGAAGATCTCATTTGCGTTAAGCAAAATTCCCGCGCGCGAGGATTTTATGTTTTCCAGCCAATTCTACATCACTCAGGATCTGGCAAGAACTTTGGAGAGGTCAAGAGAGGAAATAATAAAAATGGACGATGAATATATTTCAACAGAACATCTTTTTCTGGCCATTTTGAATACTCCAAGCGAGGCAAAAAAAATTTTAGATGATTATCATAGCCAAGGCGTTGAATATCAAAATGTTTTAAAACTTCTTGAGGAATTAAGGGGCGGAGAAAAAATCACCGATCCCAACCCCGAATCCAAATATCAAATTATTCAAAAATACACAAAAAATTTGACCAAACTTGCCCAAGCGGGAAAGCTCGATCCGATTATTGGCAGAGAAAACGAAATCAGGAGGGTGGTTCAGGTGCTTTCAAGGCGAACAAAAAATAATCCTGTTCTGATAGGCGAGGCAGGAGTTGGGAAAACTGCCATTGTTGAAGGGCTTGCCCAAAGAATTATCAACGGAGCCGTTCCGGAAAGTTTGCGCGATAAAGAAATTATCTCTCTTGATTTGGGGCTTTTGGTTGCGGGCACAAAATACAGGGGGGAGTTTGAGCAAAGGATGAAGGCGCTTGTAAAGGAAATTGAAAAAGCAAAAGGGCATTATGTGGTGTTTGTTGACGAATTGCATACCGTTGTGGGAGCGGGATCGGCCGAGGGATCAATTGACGCCTCAAACCTTTTGAAGCCCGCCCTTGCAAGGGGAGAGTTAAGGGCTATCGGCGCTACCACCCTGAAAGAATATCAAAAACACATTGAAAAGGATCCGGCGCTTGAAAGAAGGTTTATGCCTATTTTTGTATCTGAGCCAACGATTGAAGACACAATTTCAATTTTGCGCGGAATCAAAGAGAAATACGAACTACACCACGGAGTGAAAATAAAGGATTCTTCGCTGGTTGCGTCAGCCGAGCTTGCCGCCCGCTATATTACAGACAGGTTTTTACCAGACAAAGCGATAGATTTGCTGGATGAGGCCGCTTCTTCTCTGCGCTTGGAAATTGAATCAGAGCCAATTGAAGTAGAGGATTTGAAAAAAGAAATTCAAAAAATAGAAATTGAAAGGCAAGCCCTTAAAAAAGAGGAAAAGGATCAAAAATCCAAAAAAAGAATATCGGCTTGCGATCGCGCGCTGGCGGATTTAAAAGAAAAATTAAAAGACCTGGAGCTTAAGTGGCAGACAGAAAAAAACCTGATTAAAGAGATCAGGGAAAAGGAAAAAGAAATAGACAGACTGAGCTTTGAATCAGAAAAAGAGCAAAGGGCGGGAAATCTTGAAAAAGTGGCGGAAATAAAATACGGAACCATACCCGGCATTATTAAATCAATTAAAGACAGGGAAAGAGCCCTGATCGAGTTCAGGAAAAAACACCGGCTTCTAAAGGAAGATGTGAACGAAGAAGATATCGCCCGAGTTGTTTCCCGCTGGACCGGAATTCCAGTGATGCGCCTTCTTGAGGGAGAGGCCATTAAATTATCAAAAATGGAGGAAACGCTTTCCAAAAGAATTGTGGGGCAGGATGACGCCATCAAGGCGATCGCCAACGCCATCAGGCGGAGCCGCGCCGGGATTGCGCAGGAAAATCATCCTATGGGATCATTTCTTTTCTTGGGGCCGACGGGTGTTGGGAAAACTGAAACCGCAAAAGCCCTTGCCGAGTTTTTATTCAGCGACGAAAACGCGCTGGTTCGTCTTGATATGTCGGAATATATGGAAAGGCATACTGTTTCAAAGATTATCGGTTCTCCCCCCGGCTATGTCGGATACGAAGAGGGCGGACAGCTTACTGAAAAAATAAGGAGAAGGCCGTATGGCGTTTTGCTTTTGGATGAAATTGAAAAAGCTCATCCCGATGTTTTTAATATTTTATTGCAGATTTTAGACGAAGGAAGATTGACCGACGCCAAAGGAAGAAATGTTTCCTTTAAAAATACGATTATCATTATGACTTCCAATATTGGCTCGGAATATATTTCTATGATGGCGCCTTTGGGTTTTGTAACAGACCAGTCAGATCAGTCAAAATCGCTTAAAGAAAAGGTAATGGATGCCTTGCGGGAAAGGTTCAGGCCCGAGTTTTTAAATAGAATTGACGAAACCATTATTTTTAATTATCTTGGATCACAAGAGATAAAAAAGATTATTGAAATTCAATTGGAAAAAGTATCGGGCAGATTGGCAAAAAAAGGGATTATTTTAGAGATGGCCGGCGAAACGAAAAACTTTCTTTCAGAGAAAGGATTTGATCAGAATTTGGGGGCAAGGCCGCTGCAAAGAACAATCCAGAAGCTGATTCTTGACCCTTTAGCGCTTAAAATTGTTACCGGAGAGATTAAGGAGGGAGAAATAGTGACGGTTGACGTAAAAAACAATAACGTCGTCTTTTTGCTTCCCTCAAGAAAAGCCGCAAAGAGAAAATGACAAAAAAGACCTGCCTTACACTTTCAATTCTTTTGGCAATATTTATTTTTACAACGGCCTATTTTAATAGGTTTTTATTTTTAGATTCAGGGAAAAAAATAAATAAATTTTTTGACGAAAGCTTGATTGAAAAAACGCCTGAGATTAAAAATGATATTCAGAAAAATCCTGCCAAAGAAATTGCAAAGCAGGACGAAAAAGAAAAAAAAGAGCTTTTGCGCCCCCTTTTGATAAACGAGGTCTGCGCCGGATTTGATTCCTCCAAAAATGAATTCATAGAGATCTACAATCCAAACGATTTTCCAATAACCCTAAATGATGAAAATTTTGTTTTAGAGCTGGTAAATTCTAAAAATCAGAAAACAAAAAAGAGAATTCAGTGGTCAAACAACATTATCCCTGCAGGAGGTTATTTTCTTTTTGTTGGGGGTCAGATAAAGATTCAAGAAAAAATATTGATTGGCGATGCGATTTTTGGGCCGCAATTGACTTCTGTAAGCGGCGTTATTATCTCAGACAAGAATAAAAAAATTTACGATAAAATATCGTGGGGCGAAAAAAATAATTTGCCGCCTGCGTTGGCAAAAGAGGGAGATGGGGTCATCCTTGAATCGGGTCTTTTAAGCAAAAAATCCATTGAAAGAAGAAAAATCAACCAATTTCCGTTTGATAGCGATAAAAACCAAAGCGATTTTGTTTTAAAAGACGCCCCCAGTCCTCAAAATAGTTTGGGTCATTTGGCGATATAGAATTGTAAGTCTTATTCTACGGCAAAAACAAACTGGCTAAGATTGTTTAATTGTTCCTGCCCTAATCCAAGAGATTTTTGGATGGCTTCTTCAATTTCTTGGCTTGAAAAACTTATTTTTTCTCCCAATTCAAGCCATCTTTCTCCGCGCTTGTTCTGAAGATAATCTTCTATATAAACCTTATGTTCCGGCGCTAAATCAGGATTTTCTCCCTGTTGAGAAAAATATTTTTTCATTGCTTTTCTGGCAAGATGAGTTATGCCCTCGCCGTATTCGGCTGTTTCTTCATAGGTCTTTGTTTTATCGTTTTTGTCGTTTATAATTTGATCGTTTACTTCAGAAATTTTTAGATTTCCATCAAGATTTTCTTCCGGAGCGCCGCTTATAGAGGCTTCTTGATTTGATGGGCCGGTTTCTTTTGCGGGCTGGCGGTAAGTATATGCAAGCACGCCCAGAGCCAGCAATATTGCAATCACTATTATCCAGCTTAGGTATTGTTTCTTAATCGCTATTTTCATAATTTGTAAACTGAAAACATATTACAGATAAAAAATTCGACCTTTAAAAAAAGACATTAAATCATTTTAATCCGGCAAAAAAAGATTGTAAAGGCCAGATAATGGTTTTTTGCCTTTGACCGAAATCAATGTTTTTGCTATATTAAGAAACCAATAAAACTATTTATGGATAATGATTATTTTATAAAACTAACTTTGTCCGTTTATAGAGTGACCGGTCTTTTTCCTGAAAGAGAGCCCTTAAAGAGCCAGATTAGAGAAATGGCAAACCAGATATTGGTAGAATTAATCTGTGCCAAGAGCGGCGGCCTGAAAGGAGGACTGATAAACACTTCAATACAAAAAATAAAAGCTCTTTTAAGGGTGGCGAGCTTTCAAAATTGGGTCAAGGAAGAAAACATTTTAATAATTTTAAAAGAATATGATAGAATTTTAGAAAGGCTTTCTGCAAAAGAGACTCTGGAGACCAAAGAATCGCCCGATGCCGTTTTAGGATCAAAACAGTCCATAAAACCCATTCAAAAAACCAAGAAAACAGATCTTGTATTTGTTGTGCGGGTTCCGCCCGAAAAAAGGCAGGAAAAAATAATGAATCTTTTAAATTATAAAAAACGAATCAATCTTTCCGAGCTAAAAAGGGTGTTTTCAGGAGTGAGCCCAAGAACCCTGCGAAGAGATATGGAGCTGCTCGCAAAAAATGGATTAGTTTCCAGAAAAAGAGATGGACAGAAAGATGTGGCTTATTGGCTCGCCGAAAACCGGACAGAACATCCGACAAATGCGGACAATGGCAATCAAAATCAGCTGATGTCCGAATTAAATTAAATCATTGACCGAATTCAAACGATATGGACAGCGTGCTTTATTTTCAATTTACTAAAATTTATCGCAAAAACGTAGATCATATTTACAGATTCTGCTATCTCAAGCTGAATTCTTCGCAATTGGCAGAGGATTTTACTTCAGATGTTTTTTTGCGCTTCTGGGGGGTTTTACAAGAAAAAGGAGCTTTGAATATCAAAAATCCGAGGGCTTTTTTATATAGAACGGCAAGAAATCTTGTCGTAGATTATTACCGCCAAAAGCCTGATTCAAAAACCATTTCTCTGGAAGGATTAGAGGGGATTATTGATCCCAGCCAAGATTTGGGCAAAAAAGAAGCATTTGCCTCTGATATGAAGATCGTTCAAAAGGCGCTTTCGCGGCTAAGCGATGATTATCAGGATATCATCTTTTGGCATTATCTGGACAATATGAAAACCGCTGAAATATCGCAAATCTTGAATAAGTCTGAGAACGCGGTCAGGGTAATGCTGCATAGGGCAATGTCCGAATTAAAGAAAGAAGTTAATGGAGTGTAATAAAACATCCCAAATCCCGTCATCTATAATAGAATAAACAGAAATAAGTTTTTATGGAAGAAGCAGACATTATAAAAGCCATAAAAATATTGGGAGAAATCAAACCATCAAGAAAATGGGTGGGCGATTTAGAGACAAGAATACTCGGCAAAAAGCCAATGGAGAGATTTTTTGATTTTCCAGCAAGAATCAGAGAGTTTGTGCCCTCTTTTGATGTTTTTACTCAAAGATTCCCCGCGCTTGTTTTTGCGAGAGTTGTGGTTATAGCTCTTATTGTCGCGGGAGCATTTTGGGGACTTGCAAACATTTCCAACATTTCCAAAGATGAATCAACCGTTATAGTTAATCCATACAAAGAAAAAGATAATGGCGCGGATTATTATCTTACAATGGCAGAAAAGGAATTAGAAAAGGTAAAAACAGAGCTTTCTTTTGCTCAGGAAAAAACAATAGACCGCCAAAAAATTCAACAGATTAACGCAACAATAAAAACAGCGTCTCAAAAGATCCCAAAGACCGCGAAAAATCCGCAAGAAGCGGCTCTAATTGTGGGCAAAGTTGTAAGCATTAATCAAAAGGTAAAAGAAGTTAGCGCAGCATTAAGCGATACAGAGCTTGATACAGAAGATCTTACCCACAAAACAACCCAAATGGTTGAGGATGGAATAAAAAGCACTGTTTCGGAATTGCTGATTCTTTTTGAAAAAGTCAGCACAAATGATGCGCAAAAAGTTCTGCTTGAAGAAGCAAAAGCAAATTTTAATGCAGGTCTTTATCAAGAGTCGCTTGAGGTTATTTTAAAAATGACAGGCGGCAATTAACTAATTTTTGACAACCGACGTCGCTTGGCTCTTTTATTTCGTTCCTTAAAAAGATATTTAATCAAAATTAAAAAAAGGTCAAAAGATTAAGTATCTTTGGGCTAAAGCCAAGAACAAAGCAAAGGAGCAGGTCGCAAAAGCGACAATATAATTAAAGGTCGAACCCCCAACACTAATCAGCACTTTCATTATGTTCTTTGTATATATCTTGCGGAACTTAAAAGATGAAAGATTATACATAGGATTTACAAGAGATTTAAAAAAAAGAATCAAAGAACATAATGATGGGTTGAACAAATCAACGAAATATAGAAGGCCATTGGAATTAATTTATTGCGAAGCGTATAAATCAGAACAAGACGCAAAGACAAGAGAAGAAATGCTAAAACTATACGGCCAAGCACTTGGAGGATTAAAAAGAAGAATACGTCACAGCCTTGAATCTTGATTTGTTTGAGTGCTGATTAGTGTTGGGGAACAATTAATTAAAACACAAACAGAAAAAAATGAGTATTTTAAGAAAATTATTCGCTGGAGTCGTTCTTTTTTCAATGTTGGCAGGCACACCGGCCAGCGCATTGACAACAGAGGAACTCACAGCGCAGATTGCCCAATTGCAGGCACAATTGCTTGCTTACCAGCAGCAATTGACCCAATTACAGGGCGGTCAAACTACCACCCCTGCCTCATACGGAAACATTCCGGCTGGGTTTACCTTTCAGAAGGCTCTCAAGACGGGAATGAGGGATCAAGACGTTGTTTATTTAAAGGATATTCTGAAGGTTGAGGTTCCTGCCTCGGCAACCTGGACCCTTGGAAACAATTACTTCGGCTCTCTTACCAGAGCAGCTGTCATTGCTTTCCAGAAAAAGCATGGAATCAGCGCGGTTGGAACTGTCGGTCCGATCACAAGAGCAAAGCTAAATGCTCTTTTGGCAACCGGTACACCTCCTCCGATAATACCTCCGGTAATACCTCCGGTAATACCTCCGGCAGTAACGCCTATGACTGTTACTTTGGCAGCTGACACGCCTGTTGCCGCTAATTTATGGCAAGGATCAGCCAATAACATAGTCGCTAAACTCACCTTTTATGGTGGAACTAGCGTTACATCTCTTACTGGCTTAACCCTTCGCTCATACGGCACAACTCAGGCGACTGGCACAACAGACATTTCAGCCGTAAAGATTTTTGACGAGACCGGGATTCAAATTGGCAGCGATCGCACAGTCGCCGGAAATCTTGTAAACTTTGTTTTTGTTCCGGCCGTGTCAATCCCAGCCAACGGTTCTCGCACTCTTTCGGTTGCGGTCAATGTTGGAAAAGAAGCTCAGGTAATGGCAAGTGTCAAATTCGGCATTGAAAATGCTGCGGCTATTTCTGGAGCAACCTTTAGCGGCACCTTCCCGATAGCAGGAAACAGCTTCCTTATAGTTCCTGCCGGTTCAACCGGTTCGCTTAGCGTTGCCCAATACAGCACTCTTCCCAAGACCAGCGTTAGAATCGGTGAAAAGGACATTATTCTGGAACAGTTCACCGTATCCGCAGGTTCAAACGAAGACATTGATTTAAATCAAGTTGTTGTAAAGATTGACACCGGAGCAACCACTATTTCCGATTCTGATGTCACCAATGTAAGAATCAGGGAGATTGGGGGCGCCACAGTTGCCGGACCTCTTAATTTCACCAACAAGAAAGCCACCTTTAATTTAGCCGTTCCTATTCGCCTAACAAAAGGAACAGCCAAAAATTATGAGGTGATTGCCGACATTGTTGCGGGAAATGGAAGAGCCGTTGCAGCTTATATCGGCGCCAGCGGAGTTATTGCGCGCGGAGTAAGCTCTACCATTAGCTTGGTAAGCACTGGTTCAACCGCCGCAAACGCAGTAACCATTGGCACCGGAACATTGGTTGTTTCAATGGACGCCAGCCATCCCCAGGGAGCCGCCGCATTAATGATTAAGACCGCAAACCGCAAAACCTTAGCCGCTTTCAATGTAAGAGCTCAGGGAGAGAATGTTATTTTGAACACCATTCAGGTCAAATTTGATGTCACCGATGTTGGAGGAATTAATGATACGCTCAATACCACCACCTATCTGACATCTGTTGGTCTTTATGATGGCGATGCGTTGGTTTCTAACCTGAAGAATGTTCAGCAGGAAACCGATCTTGACTTCTCTTTGAACTGGACCATCCCGGCCAATACTGCCAAGACGCTTCTTGTCAAGGGCATTAACAACACATTGTCCTTCGCAACCAGCGCCACCTTGTC
>JBBIKX010000001.1:0-75766 GCA_037445205.1 Candidatus Wildermuthbacteria bacterium | reverse complement strand
TTTTGGAGGGAAACTTGGTTGCCGAAAAAATTATCATAAGAGAGGTAATGAATCTGATCGCAACCGATTTTAAGAAAGAAATTAGTCTTAAAAAATCAGAAATAAGGGGTTTTCTGGGATTAAACAAAATTCAAGTTGGGGAAAATCTTTTTTTAGATAATATCATTGTAAGAGATTTAACCACGCGAACCGGAACCATCAGAGGAGATATTTATGTGCAGGAAACAAAGATTCTGGGATCTTTTTACCTGAAAAACTCCTATGCGCAGGGATTGGGAAATTTTAAAGAATCGCTTATAAACGGAGACCTTGATTTAAGCAATTCTCAATTTCAGGAAATACTTGATATGACGGGAACGATAGTAAATGGCCTGACTATTACCACCAATTTTTCCTGTAAAAATCTTATTGCGCATCTTACATAAAAATTCAAATCTCAAACCTCAAAATGCGCGTGAAAGAATCTTGAATCTAGAATTTTGAATCTTGAATAAGAATTTAGAAAAACAATAAAAAAATCCAAAATTCAAAACCCTAAATTCTAAACAAATCCAAATGACCGAAATCCAAAATTCAAAACAATATGGGAATTAGGATATGTAGAAAAGAAACAAAGGAAGTTTGTTTGTGGTTGAGACTATCTGAAACAGGCAACGACCAAACATTAATAAAAGAGAAACAGATATTGCTAAAAGAAGCATTAGAATTGCGCAATATTTTTACCGCAATTTTAGAAAAATCAAAATAGTTTTTGGATTTTGATATTTAAATTTTGAAATTGTTTAGGATTTAGAAATTAGGATTTTGAACTTAAACTTGAGATTTGCATTTTGCAGTTTATGATTATGTCCAAAAAATTCACTCATCTGCATGTTCACAGTCACTATTCGCTTTTAGACGGACTTCCAAAAATAGACGGACTTTTGGATTATACAAAAGAGCTGGGAATGGACAGCATCGCCCTGACAGACCATGGCGCTTTATACGGCGCCGTTGAATTTTTTAAAAAAGCGAAGGCAAAAAATATCAAACCGATCATAGGCGCCGAAATTTATGTCGCCTTTGAGAAAATGCAGCAAAAAAGACCGAATATTGACAGCCAGCGCTATCATTTAATACTTTTGGCAAAAAATGAAAATGGTTACAAAAATCTGGTAAAGATTATTACCAGGGCGAATTTGGAGGGATTTTACTATAAACCGAGGGTAGACCAAGATTTGCTTTTTGAACATTCCCAGGGATTAATTGCGACAACAGCATGTCTTCAGGGGAAATTTCCTCGTCTTATTTTATCAAAGAAAATTAAAGAAGCCCAAGATCTTGCGTTTAAATACCAGGAAGTCTTTGGAAAGGATGGATTTTACTTTGAGATTCAAGATCATCCAAAAATCCCAGAACAGAAAAAAGTAAACGATGCTCTAATTTCCATTTCCAGAAAATGTAAAATTCCCCTGATTGCCACAAACGATGTCCATTATCTTAAACCCGAAGACTCTGAAGCGCAGGATATCTTGATGCTTATAAATACAGGGTCCGACCCCAACGACCCGGAAAGATTAACAATGAAAGAAGACGACTTTTCTTTGCGCAGCCCGGAACAAATGTCAAAAAGCTTTGAGAGCGTCCCCGATGCGATTGAAAACACCCAAAAAATAAAAGAGCTATGCAATTTTGAATTTGAGCTTGGGGGCGCAAAGCTTCCAAACTTTCCTGTCCCTCAGGAAAAAACGCCCGATCAATATCTAAGAGAGCTTTGCGTTGAAGGAGCAAAAAAAAGGCACTTATCTCTCAAGGGCGATTTAAAAGAAAGATTGGATTACGAACTGGAAATAATCCAAAAAACCGGATTTGCCTCATACTTTTTGATCGTGGCTGATTTTGTAAATTGGGCTAAAAATCAAAAAATTGTAGTAGGCCCGGGAAGGGGCAGCGTCGGCGGATCAATTATTGGATACCTTAGCGGCATTACCAATATTAATCCCCTTTCCCACAACCTTCTCTTTGAAAGATTCTTAAATCCCCAAAGAATTTCTCTCCCCGATATTGATCTTGATTTTGCCGATACGCGCCGAGACGAAGTAATCCAATATGTTTCCCAAAAATATGGAAAAGATCGAGTTTCCCAAATCATTACTTTCGGGACGATGGCTGCGCGCGCCGTAATAAGAGACGTAGGAAGAGTTTTGGGGTATACATACAGCTATTGCGACAAGATCGCAAAACTTATTCCATTTGGATTTACCCTAAACGATACTCTGGAAAAAATAGATGAATTCAGGCAAATGTATCTTTCAGACGAGAAAATGCAGAAACTAGTGGATTTTGCAAAAAAACTTGAGGGCGTGGCAAGGCACGCTTCAACCCATGCCTGCGGAGTCGTAATATCGCCCGAACCGCTTGATAATTTAATTCCTCTACAGCATCCAACCCAAAACGATCAAAGCATTGTTACGCAATACGAAATGCATTCTGTGGAAGATTTGGGGCTTTTAAAAATGGATTTTCTGGGATTGAAAAATTTAACTATTATTGAAAACGCAATCAGGTTAATTGAAAAAACACAATCAAAAACAATCGATATAGAAAAAATTCCGCCGGATGACAAAAAAACTTTTGAACTTTTACGAAAGGGAGAAACCAGTTGCGTATTCCAGCTTGAATCAAGCGGAATGAAAAAGTGGCTTCGCGAGCTGGAGCCCTCAAAATTTGAGGATATTGTTGTGATGCTTGCGCTTTATCGTCCCGGGCCGATGCAGTTCATTCCCGAATATATCGCAAGAAAAAAGAAAAGAAAAAATATAGAATATCTGCATATTAAATTAAAGCCGATTTTGGAAATGACTTATGGACTTCCTGTTTTTCAGGAGCAAATGATGCAAATTGCTCAAGCAATCGCTGGTTTTTCTTTAAGCGAAGCAGACACCCTTAGAAAAGCCATTGGAAAGAAAATTGCTCCTCTTTTGGACGCTCAAAAAGAAAAATTCATCAAAGGAGCTGCCGCTCAAGACATTAAAAAAGAAATCGCCCAGAAAATATGGCAATGGTTTTTGCCGTTCGCAAGTTATGGATTCAACAAAAGCCACAGCGTCGGATACGCGACAATTGCGCATCAAACCGCGTATTTAAAAGCGCATTTTCCGGTGGAGTTTATGGCGTCTGTTTTGGCTTGCGAAAAACAGGACGTGGAAAGAATCGCTTTTCTTTTGGAAGAATGCAAAAGAATGAAAATTGAAGTTTTTGGTCCCGACATCAATGAAAGCTTTGAAAACTTCAGCGTGGTAGGAAAAAATCAGATCCGCTTTGGGCTTTTGGCGATTAAGAACGTGGGGCACAATATCGTAGAAACAATCGTCAAAGAACGAAAATCAAATGGCAAGTACCAATCAATCAGCGATTTTATCCATCGCATAGATTGCAAAGATCTCAATAAAAAATCAATGGAGGCGCTTATCAAGGCGGGAGCTTTTGACAACCTCGAAAAAAGAAACAAGCTTTTGAAAAATTTGGAGAGATTGCTTGAATATAATAGAGAGCTTAAAAAGTCAAAATCTAACGGGCAAAAAGGGCTTTTTGACGGATTGCCCAAAATTAATCCCGGCCTGAAAATGGAAGATTGCCAAGATGCCCATGAAAAAGAAAAGCTTTTGTGGGAAAAAGAACTGCTGGGCCTTTATATTTCCGGACATCCTCTAAGGTCTATGGAGAAAATAATCGCTGAAAAAACAACTCCCATAGTAAAGATTTACCAAAATGGCGTAAATAAAGAAAATAATTTTCCCATCTCGTTTGTCAAAAAAATTATGCCGGGGACCAGAATAAAGATTGGCGGACTCATCAACAAAATAAAAAGAATTATCACCAAGAACGGCAAACCAATGCTTTTTGTTGAAATTGAGGACCTTTCAGAGAAAATAGAAACGGTTATTTTTCCAAGCATCATTGAAAAAAATCCGGCCGCCCTGCAGGAAAATAAAGTTGTTTTCATTTCGGGCCGCGTTAATTTTGAAAACGAAATCCCAAAAATTATTGCCGAGGAAATAGAAGAAATCATTGAAGAATAGAAAATTGACAAATTCCTGCTATACGGCTATAAAAAATAAACACAGCCCTTTGATTTATCGGGCAAGCAAGGAGGTAAGGAATGAAAACCAAAAGCATATCAGAGATCCTTGGGCCGTGCTTTGGAGAAGGATTAAGCACGGAGAGCATAGAAGAGTGGCTGGAAGCAAATGAGAACGGGCTTTCGCCCTTCACAAGAGGAAGGATCCGCTCTTGGGGACAAGAGTTGGCGTTTTGGAGGGATTACGCAAGGATTTACAAAAACCTGGAAAAGGCAAGACCCTACCACAACCTTACAACGACAGTCGCCGGATTAATCCAGCCCAAAGCTAACGAAGTTTGGCTGGATGTAGGCTGCGGACCCGCCAAGATGGCTCTCTTGGCATGGAACAAATCCGGCAGAACTATCAAATTGGTAGTTGGTCTGGATATAGTTCTTGATCCGGCGCGGAAAACGCAATCTCTTCACCCCACGTTGCCCATGCATCTTGTTTTCGCTCATCTTGGCGAAGAACTTCCCTTCGACGATAACCACTTTGATGGAATTATCGCAAATTTAGTTATCCCCTATGCAACTGACTTTCGAAGCGAAAAAGGCATAAGGGCCATGAGGGAAGTTTTCAGAGAGATGCATAGGGTGCTCAAGCCCGGAGGACATATCGTCTGGTCTACTCCCAGACAAAACGTTCACTTCCAATGGGTGTTTGTCGCTTCTCTTCCTGACATGCTCAATCCTCTGCCCTACATAAGAAATCGGGATTTTAGCCGAATTCTTCAGGGCACAAGCATACTTCGTCACGCCCTTGAAATACAAAGAAAGGGAAAAGAAGGAACATACACCTTCCTCGCAATTCCGCAATGGGAACAACTGCTCCGGGAAGTCGGATTCGTAGGCCCGACATGGAGGGTGACGTTTGCCCGCCAAGTGCTGGTAAACCGTGTCTATAAACCAGCATAACGTTGTCTCTATCCCCCAAAAGGTGTTAAAATGAACTAACGCACCTCCGGGGGATTTGTTTTTGTATATGAATATATTCGCTTTATCTGGTTTTATCAACGGACTATCGGCTATAATTTTCGGTTTTTTTGTATTCTATAAAAATCCAAAAAAGCTTTCCCATAAAACTTTTTTGCTAATGAATGTCGCGCTTGTTTTTTGGGGAGTCAGTTACGGTTTCTGGCAGCTAAGTCTTAATAAAGAAACTGCGTTATTTTGGGCGAAATGCTTAAGTATTGGATCAACTTTCATACCGATAACATTCCTTCATTGGATTTTTACAATTTATGATTTACATAAAAAAAGAAGGGCGGTCATTATTTCTGGATACCTGCTTACAGCAATTTTATTTCTATTCAGCTTCAGCCCTCTTTTTGTAAAAAATGTAAAACCCCAGCTTAATTTTCCCTGGTGGCCGATAGCCGGACCTGTCTACACCATTTATCTTTTTGGGGCATACGGCGCGATAATTGCTTACACCTGCTACGAACTTTTAAAAGTCTATAAAAAATCATCTAACGATATCCGCAACCAGATAAAATATATTTTTCTGGCAATAATAATTGGGTTTGGAGGGGGCGCAACAAATTTTCCATTGTGGTATGGAATTTCTTTTCCGCCCTATGGAAATTTTTTTGTTGCGTTTTACCCGCTAATACTCTCCTATGCCATCGTCAAGCACCGACTTTTTGACATAAAGGTTGTAATTGCCGCCCTGATTGTAGGCATTATAAGCATCGTTTTGTTTTTTAACATTTTTGACGCGGTTCACCTCTGGCAGTATATGTGGAAGGGATTTGTGTTTTTTGTTTTTTTGATTTTTGGAGTTTTGCTTATAAGAAGCGTTCTCAGGGAAATAAAGCAGAGGAAAGAAATGGAGGAAATGGCGAAAAAACTGAAAATTGCTTATGAAAAATTATCGGAGCTGGACAAGGCGAAAACAGAATTTATTTCTATTGCCTCGCACCAATTGAGAACCCCTTTAACCATCGTTCGCGGCTACCTTTCAATGGTTCTTGAAGAAAACTACGGAGAAGTTTCGCGGGGAATCAAAAAACCAATAAAAAATTCTTTTCAGGTGGTTTCCCAGCTTAATAAGCTTGTGCAGGATCTTTTAGACATCTCCCGGATTGAAGCGGGAAAAATGGAAATGAACATTGAAAAAACCTCGCTTGAGGATTTAATTGGAGAAGTGGTGGAACAATTAAAAATTGCCGCCCATCAGAAAGATCTGTATTTAAGATATAAAAAGAATATTCCTCTTCCTTTAATGTCGTTAGACAAAGAAAAAATAAGGCAGGTTTTTATAAATATTATTGATAACGCAATCAAATACACAGAGAAGGGCGGGATAGAAATTATCAGCACTGTTAAAGAAAACAGGGCGCTTATAAAAATTTCTGACACGGGGCTTGGAATGAGCGAAGAAGAAGCTGCAAATCTCTTCCAAAGCTTTATGCGGGGAAAAGCGGGCGAAGAAAGCTGGACAGGAGGGGCGGGGCTGGGTCTTTATATCGCAAGAAAGTTTACCGAACTTCATAGGGGAATTGTCTGGGCAACCCCCAAAAAAACAGAGAAGGGTTCTTTGTTTTACATCAATATCCCTCTTTCCTAAATTTGAAAAAATCCTGAAAAATTAATAATATAATTAATCGTTATGAAATTAGACACCATCAGACATTCGCTGGCGCATATAATGGCGCATGCGGTTAAAGAACTTTATCCTAAAGCAAAGTTTGGCATAGGTCCGGTTATTGAAAATGGATTTTATTATGATTTTGACTTGCCCGCTACGACTTCAGATGGGAGCGGATTTAGCGTTGATGATTTATCAAGAATTGAGACAAAAATGAAAGAATTAATTCGACAAAATATCAAATTTAAAAAAAGATTTGTTTCTAAAATTGAAGCAAAAAAGATCTTTAAAAATCAACCGTATAAAATTGAACTGATCAAAGAGCTTAAAGAAAAAATGGTTACGATATATGAATCAGGAAATTTTATTGATTTGTGCGGAGGTCCGCATATAAAATCAACAAAAGAAATTCCAGAAGATTGTTTTAAATTAACTAAGATTGCGGGCGCTTATTGGAGGGGCAGCGAAAAGAATAAAATGATGACAAGAATTTATGGGGTTGCTTTTAAAAATAAAAAAGAACTGGATAATCACTTTGAACTGATTAAAGAAGCGGAAAAAAGAGACCATAGGATAATTGGAAAAAAGCTTAATTTGTTCACATTCTCCGAATTGGTAGGCAAAGGATTACCCCTTTTCACGCCCAAGGGATCAATAATCAGAAGAGAACTGGAAAGGTTTATAGTTGAAGAAGAAATTAAAAGGGGCTATATGCATATTTACACACCCGATCTGGCTCGCGTTGCTCTATATGAAGTTTCCGGACATTACCCTTATTATAAAGATGCGATGTATCCAGTGATGCAGGTTGACGAAGAAAAGCTGATTCTAAGACCAATGACCTGCCCGCATCATTATCAACTTTACCTTGACGCTCCAAGATCTTACAGAGATCTTCCTTTCCGCTTGGCCGAATTGGCAAAGCAGTATAGATACGAAAAATCCGGGGAATTAACCGGTCTGATGAGGGTGCGATCTTTTTGTTTGGCGGATTCCCATATCATCTGCCAAAAAGAAATGGCAAAAGAAGAAATTAAAAAAGTTCTGGATTTGATAGAATGCGTATCTTTCGCCCTGGGCTTGGAAAAAAATAAAAATTACAGATACAGATTGTCTTTGGGCGACCTAAAAAATGCTAAAAAATATTATCAGGATAAAAAATCCTGGCTTCTCGCGGAAAATATTTTGCGAGATGTTTTAATCGAAAGAAAATCTCCTTTTTTTGAGGCAAAGGGTGAAGCCGCTTTCTATGGGCCCAAAATAGATATTCAAATAAAAAATTTCGCCGGCAAAGAAGAAACCGCTTTTACCGTGCAATACGATTTTTTAGCCTCAAAAAGATTCAATCTTTCTTATATCGACCAAGACGGCTCAAAAAAAGAACCGATTGTGATTCATCGTTCTTCAATCGGCGCGATTGAAAGAACCATTGCGTTTTTATTAGAGCATTATAAAGGCGCTTTGCCCCTTTGGCTTTCTCCGGTCCAGGTTTCAATAATGCCGATTGCTCAAAGGCATTTGATTTATTCCCAAGGAATAAAAAACGCATTAGAAAAAGAAAGTATCAGAGTGGAAATTAAAGACGATAATGAAACGCTTTCTAAAAAAATAAGGGAAGCTGAAATTCAAAAAATTCCTTACGTTGTTGTTGCCGGGGATAAAGAAGAAAAAGAACAAAAAATAAGCATGAGAAGCAGAGAAAAAGGAAATTTAGGTGTTATTTCATTGCGTGATTTCATTGAAAAAATAAAAAAAGAAATCAAAGAAAAAAAATGATTATCAAAAATTCGATTATCTCTATTGATACCGTCGAAGAACTTCAAATTATCGATATCACGGAAAGGATTAAAGAAATAACCAAAAAAACTGCGGTAAAAAACGGAATTATTAATATTCAGTCTCTTCACACAACCGCCTCTGTTTTTGTAAATGAAAACGAACCGTTGCTTTTACAGGACATTAAAGAACACTTAGAGCATTGTTCTCCGAAAAATAAAGCGTATAATCACAATAATTTTGAAATAAGAACCGTAAATATGTGTCCGGATGAGAAACCGAACGCCCACTCTCATTGCAGAGCATTGCATATACCAACAAGCGTCTGCCTAAATATAATTGAAGGAAAGCTGCAGCTCGGCTTATGGCAGAGCATTCTTTTCATAGAACTCGCTTATCCTAAAAAAAGAAATATCCAGATTCAAATAATCGGAGAATAATATTCTTTAGCGTTTATCTTAAAGAAAAGATATGAAATATCATATTATCACTTTTGGGTGCCAAATGAATAAATCTGACTCCGAAAGAATCGCAGGCGTTTTGGAAAAATCAGGATTTAATCATGCCAATAAATGCGATGGGGTGGATTTGATAGTGTTTAATATCTGTTCAGTCAGACAGTCGGCGATAGATCGAGCAAGCGCTCGAATTAAAAAGATAAGGCTCAAATATGAAAATAAAAATATAAAATATAAAATTATTTTAACGGGATGTATCTTAGAAAAAGACAAAAAAGAACTTAATAAATTCTGCGATGAAATCTTTGACATAAATGAGCTTCCCAAATTGCCCGAGATATTAAAAAAGCTTGGTTTTAAAATTAGGTCGGTTGAATTCAAAAAAAAACACTATTTTGAATTAATGCCTAAATATCAATCCCCTGTTGTTGCCTATATTCCGATAATGACCGGGTGCAATAATTTCTGCAGTTATTGCGTCGTACCTTATGTAAGAGGAAAAGAAATCTCAAGGCCGGCCCAAGATATTATTTGTGAAATAAAAAAGGCCGTTTTAAGCGGAGCAAAAGAAGTATGGCTGTTGGGACAGAATGTCAATTCCTATAATGGTAAAATCCAAAACACAAACCTTAAAGTGAAAAAAGAAAAAGAAATAAATTTTCCAACGCTTCTTAAAATGATAAATGATATTGAGGGGAATTTTTGGATAAGATTTACCTCTTCTCATCCAAAAGATTTAAGCGACGAACTAATTAAAACAATGGCAAAATGCCATAAAGTAACGCCCTATATTAATCTTCCAATTCAATCAGGAGACAATGAAATCCTTAAAAAAATGAATAGGCCCTACACTGTATCTCAATATAAAGCGCTTATTAAAAAAATAAGAAATAATTTTAAAAAATACAGATGCGGCATCGAAAAAGAAGTGGCTGTATCTTCTGATGTAATTGTAGGATTTCCCGGCGAGACCAAAAAACAATTTGAAAATACAAAAAATAATTTTGAAAAAATCGGATTTGCGTTTGGATATATTGCGGCTTATTCTAAAAGGCCTCAAACAGCCGCCCTTCATTTAAACGACGATGTCCCCAACTTTAAGAAAAAAACAAGAGAAAAAGAATTATTCAAAGTATTAAAAAAAACCATTTTAAATTTTAACAAGAAGTTTTTTAAAAAAACCGCGGAAGTTTTGATACTCACCAAAAAAAATGATTTTTATGTCGGAAAAACAAGGCATTATCAAACCATTAGATTGAAATCAGATAAAAATATTTTAGGAAATTTTGTTAAAGCCAAAATAATAAACATTGGTCCATACGGACTGAGAGGAAAATTGATGGAATAAAAAAGGAGGGCCCCCGCACAAGAGAGCCCTCGCAATCCACGCCTTAGGGTGAATCCATTGACGCAGACGAGAAGACATGCAGCATCCAGAGCCCAATACAGACCACTGCCTCCACAAGCGCCAGCGCAAGACACCACCATCTTATCCCGCTCTGGAAGATGATGGGAATCGTGGCGAGCCCCACTCCAACAAGCACGATGACAGTACCGAGTATCATGCCTCTATCAAGCATAGTGCCTGTCAGCTTTCCTCGAAGGGCATAACGGATCACCCTAAACCCCGCACTTGCAAAGCCTGCGCTTAGCAACATAAACATTATTGCTAAATAATACGACATTAACCACCTCCTTTTTGGGATTTATAATGATATAATATTCTTGGGATTATGTCAAAAAAAACGGACCGAAAAATATTGTTAGTTATTCTTGGACCCACTGCTTCGGGAAAAAGCGATTTGGCGGTAGCACTGGCAAAAAATTTTAACGGAGAGGTGATTTCGGCCGATTCCCGTCAGGTTTATCGCAAAATGGATATCGGAACCGGGAAGGTTCCACGAGATAAAATTTCTAATTCCAAATTTCTAATTTCTAAACAAACTCCAAGTCCTAAATCTCAAATTTCAAAACAGTCATATCTTTATAGAGGCATCCAACATCATCTTTTGGATGTTGCTTCTCCAAAAAGGAAATTTACGGTCGCCCAGTATCAAAAAATGGCATTAAAAAAAATAAGGGAAATCCATAAGAGAAATAAGCTGCCCATTCTTTGCGGCGGCACCGGATTCTATATTCAATCAGTCGTTGACGGAATCGTCATCCCAAAAATTCCGCCGGACTGGAAATTAAGGAAAAAACTGGAAAAAAAATTGCCAAACCAGCTTTATCAAATGTTAAAAAAACTGGACCCGCGGCGGGCAAAAATTATTGATAAAAAAAATCCCCGCAGATTAATCCGGGCAATTGAAATAGTTTTGAAATCAAAAAAACCGGTACCCGTCATAAAAAAAAGCCAATTGTTTGATTTGCTCATTATCGGCATCAAGAAAGAAAAAAAAGAGCTAAAAAATTTAATCAGAAAACGGCTATACAAAAGATTAAATCAGGGGATGATAAAAGAGGTCAGAGCGCTAAGAAAAGACGGCGTTTCCTGGAAACGGCTTGAAGAATTTGGATTGGAATACAGATATATTGCTTGCTATCTTCAAAAAAAAATTGGCTATGATGAAATGGTCGGAATGCTCCAAAAAGCAATTGAAAGTTACGCCAAAAGACAAATAACCTGGTTTAAAAAAGACAAAAGAGTAAATTGGGTTGGGGATAAAAAAAAAGCCAGAAAAATAATAAATACTTTTTTAACAAAACAAGGGGGCTCCCGAAGGGAGCCCCATCCAGTTTCATCCGCCCGGAAACAAGGGTGCGCCAGCAAGAACTCGTTGGATCAGAGGAACAGCTTTTTCCAGCGTTCCGGCGCTCAGAACGACCGCAAAAAGCGCCCTGAGGCAATCAGGATTGCTTTGCTCGATGAGCAAAAGCCTCTCCGCCTCTTCGTCCGGCAATGACCTCGCCACGTTAACAAGATTTACTGCTGGCATCGATGCTCCTTTCGCAAGAAAGATCCGGTTTTGCTTCCGAAAACGCCCCTCGCCCTCTTTGGACTGTATCCCGGCGACCACCTCCTTATTCTGGATTTTAAGTATTATATATTATTTTAAAAAATCAATCAACGCTTTCTTTGCCATCTGGGGATTTATAGTGCCTTTAGTTTCTTTCATCATTTGTCCAATCATGAATTGAAGAGCATTTTCTTTTCCTTTTTTATAATCTTCAAATGCCCGAGGATTTGATGAAATTATTTTTTGCACTATTTTTTTAATCTCATCTTCGTTGTCCGTCTGGATTAATCCTCTTTTTTTTATTATGGTTGAGGGATCTTGGCCGGAATCAAACATCTCTCCTAAAAGAATTTTTGCCATTTTGCTTGTGAATTTTTTATCGCGGACAAGAGCGATAAACTCTCCGAAATTTTCAGGCGTTATGGGAAAATCTTTTTCTGAAAATTCTTTCCCTGAAAGACAGCCGAGTAAATCTGTCAAAAGATAGTTGGCGGCGCTCTGTATCAATTCTTTTTGGCTCTTTTGATCTAATCTTTTGTCTTTTGACCATCTTAAAAGCTCGCTTGCCGATTTTTCAAAATACTCGCTTAAATCTCTGTTAGAGACAAGAATCTGGGCTGATTGTTCGTTAACAAAAAATTCTTCTTTTAATCTTTTTATTTTTTGATCGGGAAGTTCGGGAATTCCTTTTTTTATCGCCTCCAGATAGTCTTTTTTTATATAAATCTGGGGCAAATCCGGCTCTGGAAAGTAGCGGTAATCATGCGCCTCTTCTTTTTCTCTCTGGGGAAAGGTTCTTTCTGATTGAGGATCCCATCCTCTTGTTTCCTGCGCCACCCTCTCATCATTTAATAGTAACTCCTTTTGCCTTTCTATTTCATATTCTATCGCCCTCTCAACTGCCCTAAACGAATTTAAATTTTTGATCTCCACCTTTGTTCCTAGTTTTGCGTTTTTTGCTTTAAAATTTGCGTTTATTAATGAAATATTTGCCTCCACTCTCAATTGCCCTTTTTCCATGTCAGCGCTGGAAACATTTAAATATCTCAGGATCAACTGAAGTTTTTTTGCGAAGTCTGATGCCTCTTTAGAAGATTCTATGTCCGGCTCCGTTACAAGCTCCATTAAAGGAATGCCGGCGCGGTTGAAATCAATCAGCGAATATCCATTTTTGGAGTGTATCAGGCGGGCAGTATCTTCTTCCAAATGAACCCTTCTAATTCTTATTTTTTTATTATTTATTTTTAAAAAGCCATTAAAACAAAACGGCTCTTTGTATTGAGAAATCTGATATCCTTTTGGAAGATCGGGATAAAAATAATTTTTTCTTTCAAATCGCGACTCTTTTGTAATTTTACAATTCAGAGCAATCCCTGTTTTTATGACAAAACGAATCGCTGTTTTGTTTATAACGGGGAGAGTGCCGGGATGACCCATGCAAACAGGACAAATATTCAAATTCGCTTCTTTTTCCTGCGAATCGTTTTTGCACCCGCAAAACATTTTGGAATTAGTTTTTAATTCCGTATGTATTTCAAGCCCGATGACGGGAATATATTTTTTTGATGAATTTATCATCGTTGGTTAAATTTCCTATCAGTTATTTCTTTAATCTCCTCAAAAATCTCATTGATCGGCCGTTCCCCGTCTATAATATGCGTGTTTTTATTTTGATGTGCCAATATCAAGTATTTCTCCCACACATTTTTTAATATTTCTTCGTTTTCAAAAAGATTTATTTCAAAACGATTTCTTTTTATTCTTTCAATGCAGATTTTGGGAGAAACAGCAAGCAGGAATATCAAATCAGGCAAAAGAAACTTTTCATTGATTTTTAAAAGCCATTCCTGATCGGCCTCCAGCGCCCCGAAGGCGCAAGAAGAAAAAAAATAACGATCGCAAACCACCGTTACGCCCATTTCCAAAAGAGGCAAAATCTCCTTTTCTAGATGGTACGCCCGATCTGCCGCAAATAAAAGCTGGAGGCATTCTTGAGAAGATTTCCAGTCAAAAGATAGCTGGCCCCTGATTAATCCTCCAATAATTCCGGATGTCGGCTCTTTGGTAAGATGCGCTCCGGTATGCCCAAATTTAAATATCTGGTTTTTTTCATTGAAATAATCCACCAGTTTTGATGCTTGGGTGCTTTGTCCGGACCCGTCCAGCCCTTCAAAAACTATGAATTTTCCAAGATAAGGATTTTTTTTCATATTCGCTTATGAAATTTATCAAAAGCGTTTTCAATTAAATAAACCTCTCCTATCCCTTCTTTGATGATTTTATCCCAACAATCTTTACAGCACCACCAATGGCCATAAAGATATAAATCTGCTCCTCTGATTTTCTCCTTTTTTTCTTTTGCGCTTTTAATCGCCATCGCTTCTGCGTGTCCTTCCTGCAGGCAAATTTTTTTGCATAAATGATAATCTTGGCCGGTCTTGCTTTTTTTCAAAGCCCTTGGACAATCTTTTATTTTTTTTGCGGCGTTAGTCCCCTTCCCTATGATTTTATTCTTTTTGACCAAAACCGCCCCTGTTGGATGCGCAATGCATCCTTTCTTTTTGCAAATTTTCTTCGCCTCCCTGATAAAAATATTTTTTTCTGAAACAAATTTTATTTCTCTTGCTTCCGGCAAATAGGGATATTTTATTCCTTCTTTTCCCATCGGCTTTTATAATTTGAATTTTTCTTTCAATTCGCCAATCTTTCCAAATCTGATTAGATCTATTTCTTCCTGATTGTCGCTTTTTGCCTCAAGAGAATAAGGAGCCGCTTTTAAATATTTGGAATCGCTTATCCCGTGCTTAATTGCCTCTTCTGGCGACAAAGCAGAGCTTAAAAAATGAAAGACCAGCTGGCACACTCTTTCGCCCGGATATAGCCTTATAATCTGGGTTTCTGTATTGTTTATCACTGAAAGAGCCAGATATCCGCTGTATTTTACATCAACGATTCCGCTGGCAATGAACAACCCTTTTCTTGTAAAAGAGCTTCTGGGATACAACAATGCCATTAGCTTATCGGCTTCTATAACCACCTTTTCCATTGTCGAAGCAATAATGAATTCTTTTGGCAAAATTTCAAAATACTGACCGGGTTTTAATTTGATTAAATCAAAGTTGTCTTTTTGGGATTGCGTGTCCAAATAATCAATACTTACGCCAACCCTTCCCTTTTCCGTGATTGCCCAGTTTTTTGGTATATAAAAATTCCAACCAAGCCGCAAATCAATGGAATGGGGCTGAAGCTGAAATTTATCAAGAGACGGTTCAAATTTAATTTTCTCTTCTTGGATGGATTTTATGATTTCAGGTTTTGATAGGGGCATATTTTTAATTTAATTACAAAACACCGGCCTATAACGAAGAGCTATCGTATCTTTATTAATATTTTCCACTTTTAAAAGTTTTAAATCAATATCAAAATCTCCTTCAAACAAAGATATCCCTCGCCCAAAGATTTTGGGATTGATTGTGACTATAACCTCATCTATCAATTTTTCCTTTAAGAACTCTGCGTTCAACATTGCTCCTCCGCCAAGAACCGCCGATTTATATCCCCTCTTTTCCAGCTTTTTTAAAATCGGACTTATTTTGCCCGAAACCCACATTACATTTTTTATCTTCGCCAGATTTTTTTTATTTGTAAAAACCACATTTAATCTGTCTTTGAGCGGTTTTTTGAAGGTATCAAAAGTGTTCTTTCCCATTAAGACGACCTTGTGCTTTTTTGAAATTTTGGCAAAGAAGTTTTTATCCTCCTTTGACGTCCAGTTTGGAAAATGGTCTTTTGTCTTGGCAATTTTCCCATCAAGCGTGATTGCCATTACTAAAATTATTTTCATATAATTTATAAAATAATTTTTAAGCCCTTAATGGGATTCATCGGGCTATATTGTCTTGCAATGGTATCTATAATTTCTTGAGCAAGCGATTCATCTCCCTTCTCCGCCCTGTCAAACCAATTTTCTTCTGCGTCCAAAATAATTTCGGGATGATTGTTTTTTCTTTCAAGCATCTCCCATGCCGCATTGTAATGAATATCGTAAATGTGGGCATTGCTGATGGAACAAGTAAGCTTTCCTGTCTTTACCCCCAGCTTTCCGGCCAAAATCCTTTGCAAAAGCGCAAATCCCGCAATATCGTGAGGACAGCCAAGAATCATATCGTTTGACCTTATAATAATATGAATATGAAGCTTATTGCCGATAATATTAACAGTGAAAGTATAGGGGCAGGGAACGTTTTTCTTTTTTGAATCAAGGGTCCTGATGTCGTCTGAGGGATCCCACGCCACCACAACTCCGTGACGCGAACTTGGATCCTGGGAAAGAAGGCTCAACAAATTGGCTATTTGATCTTTCCCAAAATGCTTCCTCCAGCGATAGCCATAAGCGCCCAAAACTAATCCATTTTGATCGGCAAAATCATCCCATATGGCAGTAAATTTTTTTAAAAAAACCTTGGGGTCTTTTTCGCCCATCAAAAACCAGAATTGTTCAGCGACAAAAATTTTAACAGGAATTTTTCTCAAAGTAAGCAGAGGAAATCCTTTGTCTAAATTAAAGGTTATGCCCGGAAAAGCTTTGGTATGACATTTCTGTCTTGCGCTGTAAATTTCCGTACCTCCGTTCATTACTTCCCAGATTGCTTGTTTATACTGCTCGTCAAACTGGGTCATAAAAACTAATTTTTAATTTCAATTCCCATTGATCTTGCCTGTCCTTCAATAATTTTCATTGCGGCATCAATGTTTTTTGTGTTTAAATCGTCTAATTTCTTCTGGGCAATCTCTTTTAACTGCTCTTTGGTGATTATTCCAGCCTTAATTTTATTCGGCTCGCCCGACCCTTTCTCAATGCCCGCTGCCTTTTTTAAAAGATCGCTGACAAGGGGCTGTTTTATTTTAAAATTAAAAGTCCTGTCCTCGTATATTGATATTTCAACAGGAATCTGATAACCTGCCAGATTTTTAGTTGCGGCATTAAACTTCTGGCAAAAGTCAGCGATGTTTATTCCGTGTTGCGCAAGGGCGGGACCGATAGGAGGGGCGGGATTAGCCTGAGCGGCGGCGATATGGAGTTTAACTTTTGTTTGTATTTTTTTCATAATTTTTAAAGTTTTTAGAAAGACGGGGTCCTGCCGAAGGCGGGAATCATAATTTCTCGTTAGAGAAAGACGGGGTCCTGCCGAAGGCGGGAATCATATTTTTTTGGCTTGCAGGGAATCTAATTCAACTGGCGTATCTCTTCCAAATAGATTTATCATTACCTTAATTTTTCCCTCGTCTTGATTTATTTCTGAAACCTTTCCTTCGTAATCTTTGAAAGGGCCATCAATAATTTTTACATGGTCGCTTATTTTAAAACTTATCTGGTATTTGGGCGTCTCTCCCTCCATCCTATTTTTCAGAACCGATATTTCCTCTTCGGAAAGAGGCACGGGCGTAGTGCCAGCGCCGACGAATCCCGTAACATTGGGAGTGTTTCTGACCACATACCAAGAATCGTCTGTGACAATCATTTCTACCAAAACATATCCCGGATAAATTTTTTCTTCAATGGAATATCGTTTTCCGTTCTTAATTTTAATTTTTTTTTCTTTGGGAACCAGAACGCTGAAAATTTTATCTTCCATTCCCAAAGACTCAATCCTCTGCTTGAGATTTCTTGAAACCGCATCTTCATATCCCGAATATGTGTGGATTGCGTACCATTTTCGCTGTTCGGGCAATTGTTGCTTGGGCATAGTTTAAAAAATGAATTTATCTAAAATAAGGGTAAAAATAATGTCCAAAAAGCCCAGAAAGACAGAAACAACAACAATAACAGCAATAACAATTAAGGTGTATTTAGTCGCTTCTTTTTTTGTAGGCCAATTGACTTTTTTTGTTTCTGTTTTGACCTCTTTGAAATAATTAAGGATCTTTTTGGGAAAAGATGAGAAATTCATATTTTTATTAAAAGAATCTAGGGGGAATTTAGGACGATAAACGCATTTTTTAAAAGCCCTTTTTTGGGGCTTATTGCTTTAGAATAATCCCTCTTTTATTCCCTGTCAAGGATGGATAGTTTTTATTAATTGATAAATTTCCAGTTTTTGCCAAGAAGTCGTTAAGGAGTCGGTTACAGTAAATAATCTACTCTTTTGTAGGTTCATATTTTTAAATAGAACTGGGGATTTTCCGATATTTATAATCTCTTTTAGTGGCTCTTCTCCAATAGCATTAAAATCCAAAATATAAAGATTCTCATCACAACATTCTGTTATATTGTTTGTCGGGTCTCTCAAATAGCGGCTGCGAACATAAAGATATACGACATCATCTTTGCTATCATAGTCAAAAATTGGATTTTCTAATAAAGGACATTGAAATTCAAAGGGCTTAACGTTCAAGATTCCGCTATTTTTTCCCAAAGAAATATCCTTGGAGTTGATAAATAGCAATGAAGGAAAATAATAATAAATACTGGGCGAACCCAAGAGCCAGTTTTTTCCTTCCCTGCTTCTCCAAAAATAGCGATGTTTTATCGCTTTCTCGTTTTGTATTTCTAATTCTTTTATTTCAAAATTTTTGGCATCAAACAACCATAAGATCTGGGGAGAGTTTTTATCATAGCCGACTATTAAAAGATTATCTTTTTTTGTTATATTCACCGGCTCAAAGCTATCATCAAATTCATGTTTAAAAATTAATTTTGGTGTTTTAATATCGCCTACGTCTATTGCCTCAAATAGATTATAATCGCTCAAAAAAAGCAAAGAATCTTTTATAGCGGCATTTCCCATAAGATTTCCCTTGCCGAACTTATACTCTGAAATAATTTTCAAATCAAAAGGATTGTCTACCTCGAGAAAATAGATTATTCTCTCGGAAAAAGAATTCCAGCAAAAAAGAGCGATCAAATTGTCTTGTAGAGAGGCAAGATTATTACATCGAGCCCCAGGGGGTGGAGAAAATTCGGCAATTAACTTCGGGGTTTTAGAATTCGCTATATCTAAAATCATTATTTTTTTCTCTATGTCTAATAAAAAAATATTGTCTTTGTAAACAATAAAGCGATATCCTAATCCGGTTATCTGGGGCAAATTATAATCGGAAATTTTTTTTATATTAAACCGCAACTTATTATTAACTATTAAGTCAAAATATGCGCTTACGGACAGAGCGTAGTGCTCTAAGCTTAAAATCTGCTTTTCGTTAAGCAGCAACGCTTTATTTATCGCCCTAGATATTTCTTCACTGGAAAAATTTATTGGCGAAAAATCTTTTAAATAAATAGTTTTCTTTCCTTTTTCTATCGCAAGACGATCCTCAATATAAACCAAGTGCGGAACCGTAATTCTGGGGTCAATACCCTCTCTTTTTATAAATTCAATTATTGTTTTTCTGGCTAAATGAGTAATTCCATCGCCTATTTCTATTTTGGGGACATATATTTCTTGTTTAATTTCTTCTGCCAACGCAAACTCTGCGAATAAAGAAAAACAGATAATCATTATCAGCAAATAAATTCTTTTCCAAAAAAATATTATTTTAACAATATAGCTCATAACCTTAAATATCTAAGTTTTTGACGCTTTTGGCGTGCGCCTGAATGAATTTTTTTCTTGGAAAAACCTCCTTGCCCATCAGAATATCAAATATCTTATCGGCTTCTTTGGCCTCTTCAATTGCTACCCGCATTAACATTCTCTGGGAAGGATTCATTGTCGTTTCCCAGAGCTGATCGGGGTTCATTTCTCCCAAACCTTTATACCTTTGTATATTAATATTTTTCACTTCTCCTTTCTGGATCTCTTTTATGAATTTTTCTTTCTGACCCTCTGTGTAGGCATATTTTACAATCTTTCCCGATTGGATTTTATAAAGCGGAGGCTGGGCGATATAAAGATATCCCATATCTATCACCGGCTTAAAATATCTGTAAAAAAGCGTTAAAAGAAGAGTTCTTATATGAGCGCCATCTACATCCGCATCGGTCATAATGATAATCCTATGATACCTTATCTTGTCTATTTCAAAATCCTGAGAAATGGCAGTGCCTAATGCAATTACAAGCGCTTTGATTTCTTCAGATGACAAAATTTTATCAAGCCTCGCCCTTTCAACATTTAAAATTTTTCCCCTAAGGGGGAGGATCGCCTGAAATTTCCTATCTCTTCCCATTTTTGCAGAGCCGCCCGCGCTCTCTCCCTCTACGATAAAAAGCTCTGCTTGGCTCGGATTGCGCATAATGCAATCGGCCAGTTTTCCGGGAAGGCTCAATCCATCTAAAATACCCTTGCGAAGGATTGTCTGGCGCGCCGCCCTTGCCGCCTGACGCGCTTTTGCGGCTAAAAGACAATTTTCCACAATTAACCGGGCATCTTGGGGATTTCTCTCCAAAAAATCGCTGAGCACCTCTCCCACAACTGACTCTACCGCCGATTTTGCCTCGGGATTTCCAAGTTTTGTTTTTGTCTGGCCCTCAAACTGCGGTTCTTTAATTTTCACGGAAACAGCCGCGTTCAAACCCTCTCTCACGTCTTGGCCGGAAAAACCATCTTCTTCTGGTTTTATGTAGTTATTCTTTTTGGCGTAATCATTCAGGCTGCGCGTTAAGGCGGAGCGAAAGCCGGTTAAATGGCTACCTCCCTCAACTGTATAAATGTTATTCGCGAAACCCTCCTCCCAGCCCTCTCTTTCCTGCGTATACTGGAATACGGCCTCTGAAATAATTCCGTCCTTTTCCTTTTGGACGTAAAAAACGCCCTGATGAAGAGGAGTATTGTTGCCGATTAAAAACTTTATGTAGGAACGGAGCCCGCCTTCAAAATAAAAAGTGTATTCAAATTCTCCTTCGCGCAAATCCTTGAATTTTATTCTCACGCCTTTTGTAAGATATGCCTGTCTCCTCAAATGAGAAATGACCCTTTTTCTGTCATATTTGATTTGAGAAAAAATTTCCGGGTCGGCATCAAAAATTACAGCGGTGCCGGATTGTCTGCAAGTTCCTTCTTTTTTCACTTTCGTCTGGGGCTTGCCTTTCTCGTATTCTTGGGAATGGCGATGTCCCTGACGGCATACTTCAACCCTCATCCAGGAAGAAAGAGCGCATACGACAGAAACTCCGACTCCATGCAGTCCCCCTGAAATTTGGTATACTTTCCTGTCAAATTTTGCGCCTGCATGAAGGGTCGTCATCACCGTTTCAAGGGCAGATTTTTTGGTCTGGGGATGAATATCAACAGGAATCCCGCGGCCGTTGTCAGTAACCTTTACCCGGTTTTTGGGCAATAAAACCACTTCAATTTCTGTAGCGTATCCTCCCATCGCCTCATCAATGGCATTGTCCAAACATTCCCAAATTAGATGATGAAGCCCGTCTGGCCCCGTTGAGCCAATATACATCGCCGGTCTTTTGCGCACCGGCTCCAATCCTTTCAATACAAAAATATCTTTTGCACTATAACCCTCCGAGGCCTTATCTTTTTTTGTCATATATTATATTTTTATTATCAAAACTTAATTTTGAAGTTATTTTCTCACCGCCCATCCTTCTTTTTTCTCAAGAAAACCGATTATTTTTTTATGCAATGAATCAACTTCCTTGCCGCTTAATGTTTTATCGTCTGATTGAAATATGATATGGAATGCAAGATTCTTCTTTCCTTGGGGAATTTGAGACCCCTCGTAGAAATCAAACAAATCCACATCTCTTATCTTTTCTCCGCCGGCTTTCTGTATTGCATTTAAAACCTCGCCTATTTTTGTTTCTCTTGGAACTAAAACCGCAATATCGCGTATAGCGCAGGGATAATTTGAGGCAGGACGATATTCGCACTCTTCGCTGCACTCCGTCCAAAGCTTTTCAAAATCTATGTCAAAAGCCATAACCGGTTCCTCAATTTTATAGCCCCCAAGAATATCCAAAGAAATCGCTCCCAGAAATCCAATTTTTTTCCCGCTCATAAGAGAAATTTCTGCTACGCGGTTTTTATCCCAAAATGATAATTTCATCTCCGAAGGATTTGGTTTGTATTCGTTAAAATAATAATCGCTTATCCCCAAATTATTCAAAAGCGTGTCTAAAATTCCCTTGATATGGGCGAATTCGTTTTCCAATCTCCCCTTTTTTGCCCCTTTTTCCCAAATCAGGCCAGACAACATTTTCTTTTCAAAAATTTCTCCGCTGATTGATTTTTGGAAAACTTTTTCCAGCTCAAAAATTTTTATTTCCTTGTAATTTGGAGTGTTGATTTTTAAATTTTCTATAAGCCCCGTTAAAAGCGTTGGCCTGAGATATTGGAATTGTTCGCTTGCCGGATTTTCAAGCTCAACAAGAGAAAAATAATTTTTTCCATCGTTTTTTTTGATGAAAGAATAATTGTAAATTTCAAAGAAATTCATTTCTTTCAAAGAATTTTTAACCTGGTTTTCCCAAAAAAGTTCGTCGTTTTTTTGGGGAGGGACTAAAACTCCAAGGGGCAAAGTGGGTTTTATTCTTTCTAATCCGTAAATTCTTATAATTTCTTCCGCGATGTCGGAGGGCAGGCAGAGATCGCCCCTTTCAAAGGGAATCTCTAAATCAAAAGTGCTGTTCGTTTTTTTAAAAACTTTTATTCCAAGCGTTTTTAATATGTTCTCTGTATTTTTTGGAGAAATTTTTACGCCCAAGAGTTTTTCTGCAAAGTTAAAATCAAGTTTTATAATTTTTTTGGGCGGACACTTCTCAAAAATATCTATTTTGAAAATTTTAGCATCCTTGGACGAAGTTTTTTTTACAAAAGATATCGCTTTATTGATCGCCGATTCCGTCATATTGTAATCAAGCCCGTGCTCAAATCTCAAAGAAGCATCTGTTTTCAATTTCAGCTTATAAGACGCCTTTCTTATAACCAAAGGGTCAAAAGTCGCGGATTCAATAAAGATGTTTTTTGTTTTTTCGTCAATTGCTGCGATATTTCCGCCTTTAATTCCCGCTATCGCCAAAGGTTGTTTTTCATCGGAAATTACCAAAATATCCTGATCGAGGCTATATTCTTTCCCATCAAGAGCGGAAATTTTCTCGTTTTTTCGGGCGCGTCTTACGACAATTTTTTTGCCCGCGATTTTATCATAATCAAAAATATGTATGGGCTGGCCCGTTTCAAGCATTGTGTAGTTCGCCACATCAACTATGCCGTTAATCGGCTGAATATTGCAAACGGAAAGTCTTTGCTGCATCCATTTCGGAGAAAAACCAACACTAATGCCCCCGACAAACGCCCCCGTATATCTAAAACAATCGTTTTGATCTTTAATTTCCACGGAAATCAGATTAGATTTCTTTTTGAGATTTTTAAACGAAAATTCTGAAACTATTTTTGGCTGATTATTCTTGGTTTTTAATCCAAGAATGGCAGAACATTCTCTTGCAATGCCCAAATGAGAAAAACAGTCGGGCCTGTTCGGCATTATATCTATATCAAGCGAAAAATCTCTCCCGATTTTTTTTGTCTCTTTTACTTCAAAGCTGTGAAGCTCCAAAAGCTCTGCCAATGCTTGAGGCTTGGGCAGTTTTTCAGTAAAAAATGACTGTATCCAGTTATACGAAAATATCATTATGTTAAATTAAAATTGCTCAAGAAACCGCAGATCTCCCCCATAGAACAATCTTATATCATTAATCCTGTATTTCATCATAGCCAACCTATCAAGACCTATTCCAAACGCAAATCCCTGCCAATTTTTAGGGTTAAGGTTGGCTGCTTTAAAAACATTTGGGTGAACCATGCCTGCGCCCGCTATTTCAACCCAGCCCTTCCGGCCGCAAGCGCTGCATCCCTCTTGTTTGCATATCCGGCAGCTAATATCAATTTCAACGCTCGGTTCGGTAAAGGGAAAATAGCTGGGCCTTAGCCGGATCTTGGCCTCATCGCCAAAAAACATCTGGAAAAATTTTTCCATCACTCCTTTAAAGTCGGCAAGGGTTACTTTTGAATCAACCATTAATCCTTCCAGCTGGTAAAAGTTTATTTCATGAGAAGCGTCTGTCGCCTCGTATCTGAATATTCTGCCTGGAACAATAATCCGCAAGGGAGGATTGTTTTTTTCCATATAGCGGATTTGAACCGGACTTGTGTGGGTTCTTAACAATAACCTTTGACTTTTGACCTTTGACTTTTGACTTTCTGACTCCCTGAGCCAAAAAGTGTCCCACCTGTCCCGCGCGGGATGATCTTTGGGAATGTTTAGGGCGTCAAAATTATACCACTCTGTTTCTATCTGGGGTCCTTCAATCACAGAAAATCCAAGTTTTTCAAAAATTTCCTCTGTTTTTCTTCTGGCTTGGGTAAGGGGGTGAAGATGTCCCAGAGGAATTTTTTTTGAGGGAAAGCTTATATCAATCCACTCCTCTTTTGCGTCCAAAGCCGCCTCAATTTTTTTCAAATTATTTTCTTTTTTTGCAATCATTTCCAGAACCTCTTTTTTTACTTCATTTATAATTTTTCCCTTGTCCTTTCTTTCTTTTTGGGGAAGATTTTTAAGAGAGCTTAAAATGACGGCAATCTCGCCCTTTTTGCCGAAAAAATCTTGAAAAATATGCTTTAGCGCAACAGAATCTTTTGCCGATTCAATCTCCTTTTTTGCTTTCTTTTTAATGCTTTTTAAATCCATTTTATATATTAATTCTAATTCAAAAACAAACAAAAATCAAATCAAAAAATGGAGCATTTTTTGTTAAAAGATGAACCGGCCCATCAGAAGATGCGCCGGTTAACAAGTGCCAAGAGGATTGTGTTCACCAATCCGTTTCCGCCCAAGCAAAGACTCTCCCCTTAGCGAAGGACCACACTCTTCTGCCCTTTCCTTGGAAAAGGCAGATAAGGGAACCGATGAGAATGCTTGGGATCACCACTACCGCAAAGATTACCCATTTGTGCACCGTTCCACCTCCCAATGTGCGATACTTGATACGATACCAGAAACTTCATCAAAAAACAACAACCGCCCGGAACTCCTCCTTAGTCCCGGGCGGAACAGGCATTTCAGCCGCGCACCAAATGTGCGTGTTTGTCAACCCAGCGGAAGCGAAGGCGCTCGCGCCTCCCCTTGTTGCCGGGCCCAACACCCTCCAGGACGTACCTCTTCTCGGAGGGTGTATTGCCGAGAACCAGGTATCTGGCTTTGGCAACTCTAATGCCATCGCGCCAGTCTTCGAACTGGATGATTTGTCCCCGTTTGAAACGGCGGGGCTCAATCATCCAGAGCCGACGGTAGAGTCCGACAATCGCCGCAAAGAGCTTACGCATCGTTCCTCCCTCCTTACGAACCCTACTTAGCCCGATAAAGCAGGGTCAAGACGATAGTGCCGTCTGGAGTCACTACCAGCTGATGCTCAAGGTTCTCCATATGTGGAGCGTGAACCTTGAGAAACGCGTTAACCGTCGCCTGCAGCGTTTCTACTTGTGTATGCCGGAAAATCACTATACCCGCCTTCATCACGCATCACCTCCTTAGGATATCCAAATTATATCATAAAAGAATATTTTGGTCAATATCTATCTGAACCTGGACATATCAAAAAAACAACCCCAACCAGAATGCTTTGTTCTTTCTGGTTGGGGCAAAGGTGCGAAAACCTGCAGGAGGCGGGGAACGACAGAGATTGCGATGTTCTTCCGGGCGGGCAGAATCTGTCCGTCAATCTGCGCGGGCAAGGGAAAGTCAGAACTTATGCTTAATCCTGAAAACGAAGAGCAGGGCAGAAAAACCTTGGGATAATAGATGTGATTTCCCTGCCACATCTGAAACATCCACCAGGGAAGATCGCGGGACCTGATCTTTCTGGCGCATATCATGTTAAACAGCCCGTCGTCAAGCTTGGCAGTTCTGTCCACCAATCCGCCTCCATACCATGGAGTGTTTGTTACTGCCAGAAAGGATATCCTTTCGCAAAAAACCAATCCATCCTTTTTGACAGCTACATCGTAGAGCGGAACTTCATTAAGAGTGTATCTAAGAAGAGGCGGAATGTAGCCCAAGATGGATGGCAGATGGTATTTCCGAAACAGGGGCTTAACACGATGCGCCAGTTCGTTTATCATCGCGTCAAGTCCCACGCTTAGCGTGGAAACCGCGTATCTTGGAAGGCCATCTCCCTCCAGGATTCCCAGATCGATCTTTCTTGTCATTCCGGCCCTTATGACTTCCAGCGCCGCTTTGACATTTCTTGGCATTCCAAGGCAGGAAGCAACCACGTTGGCCGTACCGCAGGGCACAATGCCAACAGAGATTGAAGGATCGGGCAGTTTCAGGCCGTTTACTGCCTGATGAACCGTGCCGTCTCCGCCAAAGACAATCACTGCTTTGGCCCCTCTGCTTTGGGCAAAAGATGCCAGGGATGTGGCGCTGCTCTCGCCGGTTTCCCGAGTCAGCCAGACACAACTCTTGGGCACAGAAAGAATGCGGTTTAACTGGCGCATAAGATGCGCCAACTTCCAGCGAGTCATTCCCGCGCCCGCCTGCACATTCACGATAACGGCTGTATCGCAAGACACTGTCTCACCTCCTTTTGGTTATTTTTTCAATCTATCAGAATCAAAAAAAATTTCAACCAAAAAAAGCCACGCTGGAGCGCGGCTTTAAGGTAAGAAATTTGTATCGTTGCGGACCCAAGGGGATTAATAATCTGATACCGATGGAAAAATTAATCAATTATTTTTACTCTAAAAAATTGTGGACAACACATCTAATTCTTACAAATAAGCTAATATTTATGGACAAATAAAAGTCTTACCATCACAATACCCCAAAATAGAGGGATTAATATTAATTTTCCCAGGGATAAGTCCAGAAATATTATCTGCGCAATACCATTTTTCAGAATAAATTAATTTAATATAGGCGCAATATCTGTTTTCAGATGTATGAATAGTGAGCCTGGCGCCTGTCTTCTTTTCAATATTCTTGCAAGCACTTTTTATTTCTTCGTCATAGTCGCAATTTAATGATTCATAACTTCCTTTGTATGCATAGATCAATTCTGCCTTGGAGCTTATCTGAAGCATGTTAGACATTACCTCATGCTCTTTTATCACCTCTCTTCTTTGCTTAAGAAACGCTTTATCTATCGCCTTTATGGTTCCTATAAACACCAAACCGATTAGAACAATGGAAAGGAAATGAATTAAGATGCCTGATCTTATTTTAAAAAATTTTAAAAACTCTCTGTCCGGGGCTAACATCCTAAAAGCTTTTGTGAAAAAATAGGGGACGACAATAACTAAAATAATAGCCCCGCCTATGATTGTAAAATCTCCTATCAAGAAAAACGCTAAAAAAAAGTAAGATTTCAGATTCATTAAAAAGCTAGCAATAATTACTTTATGCCAAGATTCTTCTCTATAGCAAAAATGCAACATTAACATTTCAACAAAAACAGATAGAAGGAAAAAAATCATTAATGTAAGAGATTCGTTATATAGGGTGTATTCCGCCAAGAAGTTTTTTTTAACCAAAACAAAGCCCGATAGGCTGGTGGCCAAATTTACCACTAAAGCAGTAAATAGTGCTTTTTGTGGCGTCCCCCCTAATTTATTCTTGATAGTTAAGGCTTCTATGGCCCAAACGCCCGTGAAAATAACGGGCGCCAACAAAGAGAAACTATACATAAAAAATCCTCCTATAAGGAAATTAGCGCTACAAATTTCAGGAATGAAAAACAAAAGAATTCCAAAGAAAAAAATCGATAAATAGAAATATTTAAAATCGCTTAGTATTGCTTTCATTGAAAATTTAATTTGTCTATTGAAATTACTAAAATTTAAATCAGAAATTTTCATAAATTGTCACTTCCGCGTTGATTGCGAAACAGAATCTTTGACAAATCTCGTATTGCGGACCCAAGGGGATTTGAACCCCTGATCTTCTCCGTGACAGGGAGATGTGTTAACCGGGCTACACCATGGGTCCATAATATATTCTCAATTTTTGCCGGTGGTTGGAATTGAACCAACGACCCAACGCTTATGAAACGTTTGCTCTGCCACTGAGCTACACCGGCCACAGAGAAAAATTAAAATTTTTTATTTTTAAACTGGTAGCGGGGGCTGGAATTGCACCAACGCTTCGGGCTTATGAGACCCGCGACCTACTACTGGTCCACCCCGCTATCGTATTTATATATTGATTTTTAGAAAAAATCAAATTTTTACTGCGTCAAACGCATTTTTATACACCTCAATTGCCTCTTTAACAGAGCTTTTCGCAGTCTTCTTTTTTTCTTCCAAAAATACCTCTTTTAAAAGATTTCGCGCCTTTTTAATCTGGGACAAATCCATTTTAAAATCCGGAGGAACATTTTCTATTTGCTGATCTAAATTCCTTCCCGCGATTCCCGCTTCTTCTAATTTTTTGGCAAGCAATCTGTCTGCGTCAACAAGCGCCAATTTATAATCAATGCCTTTTTGGCTTTTAAGCTTTTCAAAAATCCTTTCCCACTCCCCCGGCGGTTTTGATTCTTTTATGATTGACTCTTCTGCGGGCAGGGACGGCGCCATGGAGAGCGGATTTTCCTTTTGGATGATTTTCCTTTTTTTTCTGCGGGGAATTTTATGCATCGCTTTCCATTTGGTATATTCCTCCCATTGCTCAAAGTATTTGTAATAAAGATAATCCGTAAAAACCATAAAATATACAATTCCGGCAAGCAATATTAAAGAAACAACAATGAAGGGAATTTTAAATCCCTGAACAATCCTTAAAAGATAAGAAAATAACCCCTCAAAATCGTAATTGGGAATATTGATTATGTTGTTTTGGATTGACATATTTTCTCAAAAAATTTTCCAAATTCAAATATCTTTTTTTCTCCAAAGGCCGGAGCAATAAGCTGAATGCCTATCGGAAATTTCTTTTTGTCCTTGAAAGGGATGGAAATGGCGGGAAGCCCTGAAAGATTAACAGGAACGGTTAACAAATCTGCAAGATACATTGACAAAGGATTGTCTATCCTCTCGCCCAATCTGAATGGAAGAGTGGAGGAGGTGGGCATTAACAGCAAATCCACTTTTTTGAATGCGCTTTTGAAATCCTCTACTATTTTTGTCCTTGTTCTTTGGGCTTTTAAATAATAAGACTCGTAATAGCCCGATGACAGACAGTAAGTCCCAAGCATTATTCTTCGCTTCACCTCCGGTCCAAAAAACTCTTTCCTTGTTTCAAAATAAATATCTAAAAGATTTTTTGCGTCTTTCTTTGATTGGCCATATTTTATTCCATCATACCTTGCAAGATTGCTTGAAACTTCCGCAGTCATCAAAATATAATAACAGGCGAGTCCGTAATGCAGGTGGGGCAGGCTAATTTCTTCCAGGCTGACTCCTTCTTTTCTTATATTTTCTATCGTTTTTTTAAAAGACGCAAGAACTTCATTGTCTATCCCCTCGCCCATCCCTTCTTTCACGATTCCGATTTTAAATTTCTCTGCCTGAAGCTTCTTTTCAAAATCTTCTTCTTTTTTTTCAAAGCTGGTTGAATCCATTTTGTCTTGTCCTCTAATCGCCTCAAAAACGATTTCTGCATCTTCAACTGTTTTTGCGATGGGGCCTATTTGATCCAGCGATGAAGCCATAGCTATCAATCCATGCCGAGAAACCGCCCCATAGGTTGGTTTTAATCCCACAACTCCGCAAAATGAGGCGGGCTGCCTCACGGATCCGCCCGTGTCCGAACCCAATGAAAAAACGCACATTTTTTGGCTGACTGCCGCCGCTGATCCCGAAGATGATCCGCCCGGAACAAGTTTATGGTCTAAGGGATTTTTTGTGGGCCCGTATGCGGAATGTTCTCCCGAAGAGCCCACCGCAAACTCATCTAAATTAGTTTTCCCGAGTATAACGCTATTTTTTGACTTCAACTTTTCTATAACGAACGCATCATAGGGTGCAATATAATTTTTGAGTATTTTGGAGCCGGCGCTCGCTTTTTGGCCCCTTATTGCAATATTGTCTTTGATCGCGCAGGGAATTCCCGAAAGAAGATGGATCTCTTTCTCCTGCGCTATTAATTCATCAATTTCTTGAGCAAGATAGCGCGCCTGATCAAAAAAAATCCAAAGATAGGCATTGATTTTCGGATTCCACTCTTCAATTTTGCTCAAATAAAAATCGGTTAACTCCCGGCAGGAAAATTTTTTGCTTTTTAACCCATTATGAATCTCCTTTATAGATAGGTCAGAAAAATTCATTTCAAAAAACTGATTTTGTTTTAATATATTTCTGCTCTTTTTGAGGAGCCAGATTTTTTAAAGAGTCAGCCACCCTCTCGTCTCTTTTGGACGAAATGTCCTCTCTTGTAATATTTTTTAATTCCGCGCAGTGCGTGGTCGGCAAAACATTTTCTAAATCAAGCTCTTTTAATTTCTTGATGTATTCCAAAATCAAAGAAAGTTCATTTTTCATCTTTTCAATTTCTTTTTCTGAAAGATTAATGCGCGCGAGCCCTGCAATATGTATTACTTCTTTTTCTGTGATCATTTTTTTATTATTGCGGAATCTGAACTTCTTGGGGCTGGGTTAAAACATCTTTGAATATCTCAAGATTTTCCAAAACCATGCCCGCACCTCTCACAACCGCAGTTAAGGGATCTTCCACAATTTTTGTCGGAATCCTCGTTTCCTTTGATATCAAAACATCTATTCCCTTCAAAAGCGCTCCTCCTCCTGAGAGATAAATATTTTTAGTCATAATATCGGAAACAAGCTCGGGAGGGGTTGCCTCGATTGTATCCTTTACTGCCATAACAACCTCTTTTATTGATTTCTCAAGAGACCTGCGCACGTCATCTTGCGTAATAATTACTTCTTCGGGAAGGCCGGTAATAAGATTTCGCCCCCTCATTGGCAATTCCTTTTTTACGGGAGCGCCTTCTTTTTCTTTTACATGGCAAGCGCTTCCAAGATGCATTTTTATCTGCTCTGCGGTTCTTTCCCCTATCAAAAGACGATATTCTTCTTGGACATAATTGATGATATCGTCGTTTAATTTATCTCCCGCGATTTTCAAGCTCTTGGAAAGAACTATCCCGCCAAGAGATATAACGGCTATTTCAGTAGTGCCTCCCCCAATGTCAACAACAAAATTTCCTCCGGGGTCGTTAACGGGCAGCCTTGCGCCGATTGCGCTGGCCATCGGCTGTTCCACCAAGAATACGCTTTTTGCTCCGGTATTTTTTGCGGCATCTCTGACTGCCCTTCTTTCTACGTCTGTCAGCCCGCATGGAATGCCAATAATAATTCGGGGCCTTGGAAAAACAATATTCCTTTTATATGATTTCTGAATAAAATACCTTAACATCTGCTCTGCCACTTCAAAATCGGATATGACGCCATTCCTTAGCGGTTTGATTGCCAAAATATGGGAAGGCGTGCGGCCGATCATTTTCTTTGCCTCTTGTCCAATTGCCAAAATTTTTCCAGTTTTTTGGTTGAGCGCCACAACCGAGGGTTCCCGAATTACTATCCCCTCTCCTTTCACATAAACCAGCGTATTGGCCGTACCCAGATCTATGGCAATATCTTTTCCAAAGTTTGAAAATAAATTTTTTATCATAATTTTAATTCTCCTAACGCCTGTTTCCGGCTGATCAGTTTCAAATTGTCGCTCTTTCGCTCTTTTAATTCTATTTTATTCCCGCCCAGCGTTTTTTTGCTGATAACAATTCTTTTGGGTATCCCTATCAAATCTGATTCAAAAAATTTCTCTCCTGCGCTTGTCTGCGGTCTGTCGTCATATAATACCCCCATACCCGCGCCTTGTAAACTTTGATAAAAACTTTCCGCCTGATGAAAAACTTTTTTATCTTTTAAATCTATGGCAAGCAAATGCACGCTGTAGGGCGCTATCTCTTTTGGCCAGACAATTCCTTTTTTATCGCAGTTTATCTCAACAGCGGCGGCCATCAACCTTCCCAGTCCGATTCCATAACATCCCATAATAACGGGCTTTTTTTTATTGTCTTTATCAACAAAATAAAGGTCAAAATCATTGGAATACTTATCTTCCAAAGGAAAAATGTTTCCCACCTCTATTCCCCTCTTAAGCTCTAAAACGCCCTTATTGCAATTTAAACATTTTTCTCCTTCATTTTGCCGGGCGATTTCTTGATTTTGAGAAAAAGCACAATTTTTGCAAAAAATTATTTTATCTTCGCCGGCCGGCGTTAAAATCTGAAATTCGTGAGTAGCGGATTTTGTAAATCCCTGTCCCGAAGCTTCTGTTACAACCGCCCTAAGTCCGCATCGCTTAAAAATTTTAAGATAGGCGCCCATAGCCTTTTTATAATATTTCTCAAAATCTTCTTTATCTCGATGGAAGCTGTAAAGATCTTTCATAACAAACTCTCTGGCCCTTAAAAGACCCCCGGAAAATCTTAATTCGTTTCTGAATTTTGTTTGAATCTGAAAAAGCGCCGCCGGCAAATCTCGGTAAGATTTAATTTTAAGGCGCGCAAGATCGCTGATTACTTCCTCATGCGTAGACCCAAGGGCAAATTCTTTTTGGTGCCTGTCTTTTAGCTTAAAGAGCGGAGGATCAATAGTATTCCATCTTTTTGTCTTTTCCCAAATTTCTTTTGGCTGCAGGGCGGGCAAAAATACTTCTTGGGCGCCGATATTCTTCATTTCTTCGCGAATGATATTTTCAATTTTTTTATGGACTAAAAACCCCAGCGGCAATAAACTATAAAGCCCTGAAGCCAATTGGTTTATAAAGCCGGCTTTTTTTAAAAGCTCATGGGATATCGCCTCTTTTTTGTCCGGCAAAACTTTTTCTGTTTTATAAAATAATTGCGATTGCCTCATATAAAAACAAGGTTATTTAAATAAAATATCCCTAAATTGGATAATATCTTTTGCGGCGATGATAATTGACAATACAATAAGGAAAATATATCCCACAAGGTTGAAATTCCTTTCAAATTTAGGCGGAGCGGTTTTTTTGAATATGGCCTCATATGCTACAAAAACCAATCTTCCCCCGTCTGCCGCCGGAATGGGCAGGACGTTTACCAGCGCCAAGCCCAGCGAAAAAATTGCCAAGAAATTCAAAAGCGCCAAAACCCCTCCGCTAAGAATATTTTTTGTCAAAGCGATTATGCCCACCGGACCTACTGCCAAATTCGCGAGAGGAGCTATCTCTTTTGTAGCAAATGATTGTTTAATCAAATTTCCCGAGATGGCGAAGGAATAATCAATGATATTAATTGAATGAAAAAATCCCGAAAAGATTTTTTCTAAGCCAGAATTGTATCTTATATTTATCATATCCTGAATTCCCGCCCCCAAGACTTTTTTATCTGGCGCATTGATAGGCAAAGACACCATAATCGTCTTTTCCAGATTATCATTTAAATTCCTAACATGAAGCGCGACTGTCTCGCCCTTTCTTTGGTTGATAAAATCAATAAATTGACGGGCACCTGAAATATACTGATCATTGGCTGAAATAATCAAATCGTATATCCTAAGCCCTGATTCTTGGGCGGGGGAATCATCAAGCACCAGCGCCACTGCGGGAAAACTTTTCTGCTCCCCGAAAATAAAGCGATGATTATAAAAAGACGGAAGATGAAAGGAGAAATTTTGGCTTATCAGAATAAAATAAAAAATAACTACCGCCAAAAAAGCGTTCGCCAAAACGCCCGCTAAAAGAATTTTTGCCTTCATTTTTGGCTTTTGCAAGAAAAAACTCCTTTTGTCCGCATTTTTGTCTTCTAAGGGCCCGCTCTCTCCCCTGATTTTTACAAAACCCCCGAAGGGAATAATGTTTAGCGAATATATCGTTTCGCCGATTTTCTTTCCAAATATTCTTGGCGGGTATCCAAATCCAAACTCTTCAACCAAAATATTGGCTTTTTTTGCGGCAAGAAAATGCCCAAGTTCGTGGATAAAAATAAGGAAGCTTAAAATAAAAATAGCAACGATAAAAGCAATCATAAATTAGGATTCTAAAATTTCTTTTTCTTTTAATTTGGCAATATCCGCTAATTTTTTGTTGTATTCATCCACTATTTTTTGTATTTCATCTTTTGTCCTGAATTTATCGTCTTCGGAAATCTGCTTTTCTTGAAACTGCTTTTGTAATTCTTTTAAGAAATAATCTCTCCATTTTCTAATTGCCTCCCTGGATTCTTCTTCTTTTCTGGAAATCTGGGTTATTAAATTCTTGCGAAACTCTTCTGTGAGCGAGGGCAAGTTAATCCTGATAAACTGCTTGTCTACAATCGGACTTGTGCCAAGATCGCTTGCGCTAAGGGCTTTAACAATATGCTCTGTGATTGTCCTGTCCCATGGTTGGATAAGAATCTGGCGATGCTCCGGACAAGAAATAGCCGCCACCTGTTTTAACTTCATTTTTGTGTTGTAACAATCCACTAAAATATCTTCCACGATGAGGGGGCTCGCTCTGCCCGTTCTTAATCTTTGCAATTCGTTTCTAAAAAAAGTTGATATTTTTTCCATCTCGTTTTTAAAATTGTTCACTAAATTGTTCATATTTCCATTAAAAATAATTCTAGCGCTAATTGTTTGTTCACATTAGAGGTATCTATAAGATGTTGCATTTCCTGAGCCAAAGATATAATTTTTCTTAATTCTTTTAAATTCCAAATATTGTTTTTTTTCTTCTCTAAATAATTTTGCATAAGGTTTCTTAGATAAAGAATCCAAATTCCAAATATTTCAGAGATTTCCCCGCCGTTTTTAATTATTTTTTTTGCATAAGAGAATCTTTCATGAAAACTTGCCTGTTTTAATTGTATCATATCTTGTTCCAGTTTTTTTCTTTTGGCGTCTGTTTGGGGATTGGCTAAGGCACCAAAAACAATTCCGGGCCTCCCCAATGCATATAAATGATTTTCTTTTAACGCTTCGTTTTTCGGAAAATATTCTTTTATTAAATATGAAGGCACGGGGGAAAATCTTATTTTTTGGCATCTTGAAAGAACTGTTCCCAGAAGACGATGAGGATGCTCTGCAATCAAGATAATAATCGTTTTGCCTTTGGGTTCTTCTAGCTGTTTTAAAAGGGCGTTTTGCGCATCGTGGGTCATAAGATGGGCTTGATCAATTATCGCTGTCTTATGACCTTCAAGAGCGCAGGATAAAGAAAGTTTCGCTTTTAAATCTTTTATCTGCTCTATGCCTATTGCTTGTTCGTCCAATTTTTTTTCCACCAAAGACAGGTCCGGATAAAATTTTCCTTCTATCTGATAACAGACTATGCACTTCTGGCATGGGTTATTTTTAATATGATCTTTACAATTAAGATATTTTGCAAATTCCATTGCCACTTTCCTCTTGCCCACGCTTTGGGGCCCATAAAAAAGATAGGCATGGGATAAGCTTCTTTTCTCTGCGCTTTTTTTTAAGAACTCCCATTCTTTTTGGTGTCCTATAATCATAAAATTATTAATGTTTTGTCATAATGCTCTTTTTATATGTCTCCAAATTTTCCAAAACCACTCCCGTTCCTTTTACAACGCAAAATAGCGGTTCATCCGCCACAAAACAAGGCACTCCTGTCATTTTCGCAATTAATTGATCTATGTTCCTGAGCAGCGCACCGCCTCCGGAAAGCACCATCCCCTTATCCATAATATCTGCGGCAAGCTCAGGGGGCGTTTCTTTTAAAACCATTTTTACTGCCTGAACTATATCGCTTAAAACGTTTGAAATGGCCTCGCATACCTCATTTGATGAAAATTTTATCACCCTTGGAAGTCCGGAAATCAAATCTCTTCCTTTTGCCTCTATAAACATTTCTTTTCTTTCAGAAAGAGCAGTGCCGATTTTTATTTTTATATCTTCTGCGGTTTGTTCGCCTATCGCCAAGTTGTATTTCTTTTTTATATAGTCGGATATGGCCGCATTCATTTTATCTCCCGCCATACGCACCGAATGCGCGGTTACTATCCCGCCAAGAGATATAACAGCCACCTCTGTGGTTCCTCCGCCAATATCAATGATCAGATGGCCCGAACAGCTGTTAATGGGGATACCGGCCCCTATGGCTGCCAAAATGGGTTCTTTTGCGACATAAGCCGCCTTTGCGCCCGCTTCCATAGCAGCCTCTATCACTGCTCTCTTTTCGGTGGAGGTAATACCCGCAGGCACAGAAATAACAAGTTCTGGCTTAAAAACCTGATACCATGGTTTTGTGCTGTTAATAAAATATTTAAGCATCACCAAAGTGACCGTATAATCGGCGATTACGCCATCTTTTAGAGGGCGATAAACTCTTATAGTATCTGGCGTGCGGCCCGTCATTTCTTTGGCCGCCCTGCCTACCGCCAAAATTTTATTATCATCCATAGATACGGCAACAACTGTCGGCTCATTAAGCATCACTCCTTTTTTGGGAATATAAACCAATGAATTGCAGGTCCCCAGATCTATTCCTATTTTTCTTACAATCATAATTTTTATTGTTTTGGATTATTCTTTTACTCTTTTTATATCAGCGCCGATTTTTTGAAGCTTTTCTTCAATTTTTTCGTATCCCCTGTCTATCTGATGAATATTACTTATGATTGTCTTCCCCTTGGCGAGCAAGGCGCCGACAATCAGGGAAGCCCCGCCTCTTATATCCGGACTGTTAATTTCTATCCCAAAAAGCGCAGTAGGACCTTTTACAATCGCCCGATGAGGATCGGCAAAAATAATCTGCGCTCCCATTTTATTTAATTCTTCTAAATATTTCAATCTATTTTCATAAAGAGGATCGTGTAAAAGCGTCAGCCCCTCGGCCTGAGTAGCCAAAACGCCAAATAATGGCAGAAGGTCTGTGGGCAGGCCCGGGTACGGAAGAGCCTGCAATTTGTCCAAAATTAAATGATGCCACGGACTAACTTTAATTGTTTTCTCATCAATAATTTCGAACGGCAATCCGAAATCTTTTAATTTTTTCAAGACCATTTCCAAAAATCTGAACTCAACATTTTTTATAATTATATTGCTCTTGGTGGCTGCGGCAAGCAGAATAAACGTCCCTGCTTCTAAAGGATCATACATTATTTTATGTTCAAATCCCTCTAATTTTTTAGCTCCCTTAATCAAAATAGTATGAGTCCCCCAACCCCCTATCTTGACGCCCATTTTTTGCAAAACCCTTGCCAGCTCTTGCACGGGATAATCTCCATCAGCGTTTTTAATAATAATTTCTTGCGGTCTGTTTGCGAGAAAAAGCAAGGCATTTTCGGTGGTAGTAACGCTGCATTCGTTTAAAATAACTTCTTTTGCAGAAATATTTAAAGGAGCTTGGAATAAAAACCCATCATCCTGAAAATCTATTTTTACGCCCAATTGGGAAAATAAATCAAGGTGGGTGGAAATAGACCTTGCGCCGATTAAACATCCGCCCGGCTGGGGAATTTTTATTTCCCCAAATCGGGCCAAAAGAGATCCCGCAATAAGCACCGATCCTCTTAATTTCTTCACTAAACCTTCGTTTAGTTTTTTAAGATCTATGTTTCGCGCAACGATCTTTATCTTCCGATCTCCAAGCCAAAAAACCTCTGCTCCCAACTCTTTAATGATTTCTATCATTTTAAGAATGTCTTCTATAAGAGGTATATTGTCTATAACGCATGGCTTTTCGGTTAAAAGAGAGGCGGCCAAGATTGGAAAGGTGGCGTTTTTCGCGCCGCCGACCTCAATTTCTCCTTTCAGCGGTTTATTGCCGGCAATGATAAATTTTTCGTCCATAGATTTTTTAATCTTAAACTAAAAAAGCATTTTTGGCAATTGCTTCAAAAAAGGATATTTTATGATAGAATAAGTTAAATTATGAAAAAGCTTCATAAAAAAATTCTGCTTTTAGCGCTTTCGTTGGCTTTTTTAACTTGCGCCCCCTTGACTCTTTTTTATATAAACGGATATCGTTTTGATTTCGCTTCATATAAAATCGTTCATTTGGGAGGACTTTATCTTAAAAGCGAACCATCAACAGCCAAAATTTATATAAACGACCGCCTTATTAAAAAAACAAACCCAATTTTTAGTTCGGTTTTTTTGAATAACCTTTTGCCCGGAGATTATCATATAAGGATAGAAAGGGATAATTATCAAAAATGGGAAAAAATTCTTACCATAGAAGAATCAATGGTGACTGAAGCGAAAAATATCCTTCTTATCCCTCAAAATATAAATTTTTCCTTTTCTTATGAAAACATTAAAGAAATATTTTTCTCTCCCTCGGGGCGTTTTTCTGTCGCAGACCAAGGAGCAGAAAAGGAAGAAAGGAGAATATTGCTATTGAGCCATTTTGACTCGAAAATCAGCCAGCTTTTTTCAGAAGACCAGCTAATCCCGCATTTCAAGATAAAAAAGCCAAAAACATCTTTGACCATAAACGAAGTCATCTGGTCAGGGGACGAAAAAAAAATTATTTTTGAGGCAGCCCTTGATAAACAGAAAAGGATATTTTTAGTAGATATCTCTCAAAACAAATTAATTCCCATTGAAATTGAGTTTTCCCTAAAATCAGCCAAATTTAATCCTCAAAATCAAAACGAAATTGTTTTTATCGGCGATGATGTAAAAAACAATAAAAAAGATCGCCTTTGGACGCTTGACGAACAGCTTAACCAAATATCGCTAATGAATGAAGCCTTTTTTGATGACCAAATAATGGATTTTTCTTTTTTAAACGGCGATTTGATTTTACTGGGCAGCAGCGGTTTTTTGTACAAAACATTTATAAGAGACCATATCATTATTGTTTCGGAAATATTGAATTTGAAACCCCTGGAAATGAATGAAAAAAGTTATAAAATTTTTGCTTACCCAAATTCCCGGTTTTTTGTCCTGGGCGATGAGAATCTTTACTATATAAATCCAAAAACGCATATTTTTTACAAAGTCTCTGAAAATGTAAACAAGGTTTTGGCGGATAAAGAAAACAGAAAAATATCTATCTTGAAAGGCAATCAAATAGAAATTTTTTATTTAGAAAAAGAATATGAGCAACCCCATCGCCAAGAAATGGAAATCGTCAAATTGGCTGAATTTAAGGAACCAGTGAATGAAATTTTTTGGCTGGGCTTGAATCATTTAATTTTTTCCGGGCGCAGCGGAATTTTTATAATAGAAATTGATGATAGAAAACCGGTCAATATCTGGCAAATATCAGAGTTTAACAACGCAAAGATTTTATGGATTGGCGAGAAAAAAACTCTTTTTGTTTTGGAAAAAGACAAGTTTTATTCAAATAATGAGATTTTAAGATAGCTTTTAAATTTTAATTCTTGAAAGAAGAAGAGCCCTCCGATTGCTCGGAGGGCATTCACTGCTGCGCCCGGACAAAAGCCCAAAAAACCATATGAAATCAAAAAGTTCAGATACGATTGATTTGACCTGAGTCAATATAGCAAAATATATCTATCGCCTGCATTGCTTCAGAAACCTATTAAGATCTTTTTCCAGAATGCGCCAAGTTCTTTTATTGAATCTTATTGCTTTTATTTTTCCCTTGCGAATATATTCCCAAATGGTAGAGCGCTTTAACCTTAATCTTTCTGCCACTTCTTGTGGCGTTAAAAGAGTTGTCGCTTTTATTTTCCTTGCATGCCTTGAAGTATTAAATAACGGAATTTTTTTTGGCTCTTTTTGATTGTTTTCCATTATTTTTACGAATTACATTAATTATAGCCTATTCTCAGCCGCGATCAAGTGCCAAAACCCCGCTTAGGAGCGGGGTTTGTTGCGTTTAAAAATTAAGTCTTTATCGTTTAGACCACTGCGGAGCTCTCCTTGCCCGCTTAAGTCCAAACTTTTTTCTTTCTCTTTCGCGGGGATCTCGCGTAAGGAATCCTGCCTTTTTTAATCTTTTTTTGAAATCTTCATTGCTCTTAACAAGCGCCCGCGCCAATGCATGCCTTATTGCCTCTGCCTGCGCGCGGACTCCCCCGCCCTTGACCTTGATTGTAATTTTAAAGTTTTCAGAAAGATTTATTTTGTAAAGAGGAGAAAAAACAATTTCTTGCAATTCTTTTGGGGGAAAATATTCAAATAATTTTTTATCGTTTATAAAAATTTCCTTCCCTTCGTGTTTTTTAAATCTTAATCTTGCAATTGCTCTTTTTCGGCGACCAACAGCTTCTATATAGCGATCTTCTTTGCTTTTCTTCTGCTTCAATTCCTCTTTCGCCTTGACTTTTACCGGATCTTTTGTTTTTTTAGTTTTTTTTCTTGGCATATGATTTAATTTTTAGAAAAATCTTCAATCTTTAACCTGCTGATCATTCTTTTTCTAAGTTTATTCTTGGGGAGCATTCCCAAAACAGCCAGCTCTAAAACTTTAAATGGGTTTTTCTCCAAAAACTTTCTAAGAGGGGTTGTTTTCAAGCCCTTGGGAAAAGTTGTGTGATAGTAAAAATTTTTCTTGTCAATTTTTCGTCCGCTAAATTTAATTTTATCCAAATTTCTGATAACTACCCTATCGCCTATATCTTTGTGAGGAGCGTAATCGGGTTTGTGCTTTCCCTGAAGCAAAAGCGCAATTTCGCTGGCCAATCTCCCAAGCGATCGATCTTTGGCGTCAATGATGTGTGTTTTTCTCTTGATAATGCTTTTCATATAACTATTTTACGAATTCAATAATTGCTTTTTTGGCGCCATCTCCTTTCCTATGACCTGTTTTTAAAACTCTGGTATATCCTCCTTTCCTGTCTTTATATTGAGGCGCTAATTTCTCAAATAATTTCTTGGACGCTTTGTATGATAAAATTTTGGATGTTAATCTCCTTGAACTTAAGCCTCCCGCTTTGGCTTTGGTGATTAATTTCTCCGCCAATCCGGAAATTTCTTTGGCTCTGGCTTGCGTTGTTTCAATTCTTTCTTTCATAATCAACGCCCCAAGCAAAGACTTTATAAAGGCCTTCCTCTGATCTTTCTCTCTATGAAATTTTCTTCCTTTTTTTCTTTTCCACATAAACCTCTATTTCTTTATCTCTATATCTAATGTTTTTAGTATTTTTTTGATTTCCTCAATCCCCTTTTGCCCCAAGCCCTCAAGCCCAAGAAGATCTTTTTCTTTTTTCTTTAAAAGCCCTCCAACTGTCTTAATGTGCGCGCCCGACAAAGCATTAATGGTTCTGTTGGACAGCTTAAGCTGGGATATCGGCATTTTAGAAATATCTTGAAATTCTTCTTTTTTTGCAGTTTTCTTTTTTTCTTTTTTCTCTTCCGAGGCCTTGTCTGTTAAAAATCCCACCCCTTCATTGGCTACAAATTGAAAATGCTTTATTAAAACATCGTTTGCTTTCAAAAGCGCTTCTTGGGGCTGTATAGTGCCGTCGGTTTCAATTTCAACAAATAACCGATCAAAATCTGTTCTTTCGCCAAAGCGCATATTTTCTATCCTGAAATTAACCCTTCTTATGGGTGTATAAATTGCATCCAGTGATATTTGACCTACGGGCAGTTTTTCCTTTGATCTCATTTCCCTGGTTTCATAGCCAATGCCATTTTTCACTATAATTTCCATTTCCAATTCTGCGTCTTTTTTGGTCAAACTGGCGATATGCTGGTTTTTATTCACTAATTCCAGTTGAGAAGGCAATTCAAAATCGCCCCCCTTTACTTCTTTCTGCCCTTTTATTTTCAGCGTTGCCCTTATTGGTTCATCGCCAAAAATTTTGAATCTAAGTTTTTTTAAGTTTAAGCAAATGTGAATCACATCTTCTATGACTCCCGGAATAGTAGAGAATTCGTGCTGCACTCCCTTAATTTTAACCTCTGTCGGCGCCGCTCCCTCCAGCGAGGAAAAAAGCGCTCTGCGGAGAGTATTGCCAAGAGTAATGCCATATCCCGGATAAAGCGGCTCGATCATAAATTCAGCATAATTTTCATTTTTCTGCGTTATTTTCATAATAGTGGGCAAGGGAATCATATTTTTGTTTATGAATTAATTTTAAATTTTTATTTCGAATAGAATTCGAAAACGACAGTAATATCCGCCGGCGGGGCCGCAACCTCTACCGAGGGGAAACCAATAATTTCCCCGCTCCACTTTTCCGCATCAAATTTAATCCAAACTGGAGGTTGATGTTTTTTTATCAAAGCTTCCTTGTCTTTGAATATATTCTTTTTAAGGGAATGGGGCCTAACGCTTATCTTGTCTCCCTTTTTAAGTTCAATGCTGGGTATGTCTATTGATTTTCCATTAACCCAAAGATGGCCATGTGAAACGACTTGCTTGGCCGCCTTTCTTGATTCTGCCAATCCCATTTGATAAACAACGTTGTCCAAGCGCAATTCTAATCTTTTTATTAAAGATTCTGTGGCGTCTTGGGCCTTCCAAGATCCCTTGCGGCTTTTCTCCAAAATATCTTTGATGTATTTATTAAGCTGTTTCTCGCTTAAATTATAATAATTCTTTAATTTTTGCTTTTCCTGCAACTCTTTGGCATATTCGGAAAAACCGCCCATCCTTCTTTTCTTTTTCGTGCCGGGGGGATATGGTTTTTTTATAATGGGACATTTGGGAGAATTGCACTTATCTCCCTTTAAGAAAAGCTTTTTCTGCCTTCTTCTACAAATTCTGCATTGTGGTTTTTTTTCCATTTTTATCCATGATTAATCCTTGTTGTTTAAACTCTGCGGGGCTTGGGCCTTTTGCAACCATTATGAGGAATAGGTGTGATGTCTTCTATGGAAACAATATTCACTCCCCTTCCCGCTAAAGTTCTCAGGGCTGATTCTCTGCCTGTTCCAATGCCTTTTATCTTTACCTCAACCTCGTCCAGTTTTATTTTCTCTATTGCGCCAACCAGAACCTCTGCGGCTTTTACCGCCGCGTAAGGAGTTCCTTTTTTTGTCCCCCTAAATCCTATTTTGCCCGCGCTAACCCAAGACAAAACATTGCCCTTGCGGTCGGTCAGCGTAAGGATTGTATTATTGTAAGTAGAAGTAATAAAAATTATGCCTGAATTAATCTTCTTTATTGATTTTGTCGGAGAAATTTTTTGAATCTTTGTTTCAAGCTCTTCTCTCTCTTTTAAAACTTCTTCTTCTGTTTGTTTAATGACTTTTTTCTTTCCCATATTAATTTAGTTTATTAGGTAGGAGCGGGAGGCGGTTTTCTCCCCGAACCAACCGTCTTTCTCACGTTTCCCCTGACGGTTCTTGAATTCACTCTGGTAGTCTGGCCTCTTGTCGGCAATTTCTTTATATGTCTTATCCCGCGCCAGCAACTGATTTCCTTTAATCTTTTGATATTCATCATCGTTTCTCTTTTCAAATCCCCCTCAACTTTAAAGTTTTTAATGATGTAATCCTGAATTCTGCTGACTTCTTCGGCGCTAAGTTCAGAAACTTTTTTAGCGGCGCTGATCTTGGTCTCTTTTATAATTTTTTTGCTCAAAGAAGGGCCTATTCCGTATATATAGGACAATCCAACTTCTATTTTTTTATTGTCGGGGAGATTTATCCCTGAAATTCTGGCCATAATTATCCCTGTCTTTGCTTATGTTTTTTATTTTCGCAAATAACATAAATTCGTCCTTTTCTTCTGACGATTTTGCATTTTTGACAAATTTTTTTTACTGATGGTCTCACCTTCATATTTCAAAAAAACTTTATTTTTTTCTGTATGTGATTCTGCCTCTTAGGTCTTGTAAAGATGGTAGTTCTACCACAACCCTGTCTCCGGGCAGAACCCTTATTCTATATATTCTTAATTTGCCCGCAAGATGCGCCAAAATTTCCCTTCCATCATCAAGCTTGACCCTAAAAGTTGCATTGGGCAGAGATTCAATTACCATTCCGTCTACCTTGTGGGCTTTGTTTTTAGACATTTGCTACTTCCTAAATTGTCTTTTTAAATCCGGACAATGTAAAAAAGTATAGCAATATTGCACAAAAAGGTCAAGCATCATTCGAATTTAATTTGAATTTCCACGCTTTCGGAGCTCTCGGGAAGTTTTTTTAGAAAAAATGGAGAGGTTTTGATTTTGGGCTCTTTTTGCATCTGGGGATAAATTTCTGTTAAGTATCGCTTGATGTTAGACACTCTCTGGTTGCGACTCATCTCTTTTATAGCCATATCTTCTATTTTAGAAAAGATATAAGACGCAATGGTCAAATCAATGGTGATGTTATTTTCCTTATCAATATTTTCAGAAAAATTTTTTATGGCAATTTTTTCTTTGTTGACATCTTTATCACGAGGCATTTTAAGCGAAAGATATTTTATAATGAAATCCGAAAGTTGGGAATTTTTAACAATCAAAGCCTTGCCCCTAATCTTTACTTTGTATGTGAAAAATTCTTTTTGTTCCTGCTCTTGGGCGGATGGCGCAGATGATTCTAATATTTCTTTATAAATGCTTTTTTGCAATAATTTGTCTTGACCGGCAAGCTTTTCTAATTCTTTTTGTATCATTTCCCGGGCTTCTTTTTCTGCAACCTCTTTTGCTTTTTCAACAGCCTTTTTGTCAATTTTAAAAATTTCCTTATTGCCGCCTCCTGTCATTTCTTCCGAGGATTTTCCGTAAAGATTATAATACAGTTCCGGAGGAGAAAAATTTCTTAATCCCGGAATGGAAAAAGTGGAGGGTCCTATGTTATAATCGCTTCCCGCCTCGCTGGCGACAACATCCACATCCACGTAACCTCCCGCCGGAACCGTAAATCGCTTTAAAGCGACGAATTGACGGGTCGGTTCGGTGGAAGACAAAAATCTTGTATTGGCGATAAGGGTTGTCGGCAAATGATGTTTGCTGTGGACGCGGATCGTGCCCTTCGCTTTTTCTCCAATATTAATCTTGGGCGACTGAAATTCCTTTATTAACACTTCTTCTTTTTCTAAAACAGTTGCGGGAATTGTTTGGGCAAGAACATCAAATTCTTTTTGCTGAGGAACGGCTGTTATAAAAACCTGATATTCATTTTCCTGAGTTTTTGGCCATATTGATATAGTCGCTTTTGAGGCGTTAAAAAATTGTATGACAACCAAGGAAAGAATGATAAAAAAAATAAATATTATTGATATTTTTTTGATATTTGCTTTCGCGTCGGATTTTTTTGGCTGTTTTAAAACTTCCTTATCCGGGCTTATTTTTTTTACTTTCCTTGGCGGACGTATATCATAAATTTTTATATTGGCCATAATTTAAAATTATTTTTTTCCGACTACTGCCCTGATTCTTCTGATTCCTAAACCCACTGCTTCTTCTTTGAGGATTTTAAACCCTCCTATCTCTAAAGTTCCGTTTACATGAGGACCTGCGCAAATTTCCCTTGAAAGAAATCCCGCTTTGCCTTCTGGATCTCTTATCAAATAAACATTTACGGTTTGCGGATACCTTTCTTTAAAAAAAGCGAGCGCTCCGACGCTAAGGGCTTTTTTTAAGGGCATTGCTTTTTTAGAGACCGAAAGATTTGCCTTAATTTTCTTATTTACAAAGCTTTCTATCTTCTCAAGCTCGTCTTTTTCAAGCTTTCTTTTAAAAGAGAAATCAAATCTTAACCTCTGAGGAGTAATGTCAGAACCCATCTGTTTTACCTCTTTGCCCAAAATTTCTCTTAGCGCGGCGTGAAGAATATGGGTTGCCGTGTGAAGTTTTTTTGCTTCTTTGATTTCCTGTTCATTTTCCAAACTGTCCACCCCGAGACCTCCAAATTTTTTCTTTGCTCCGGCGCGCGAAACCTCCTGATGTTTTTTTAACGCCCTGTTAAAGCCGTCTTTATCAAATTGAATGCCCCGCTCAAAAGCAATATCCTGAATCAAATCCAAGGGAAGGCCATGCGTTGCAGAAAGATCAAAGAGCTCTTTGCCCGTTATTTTTCCATTAGAATCGGCGATTAATCTCTCAAAATCCCTGATTCCCTCCTGAATTGTTTTGTCAAATCTGCTTTTTTCCTCGGATATTATGGAAAAAATTTTCTTTTGATTGTAAAAAATATCGGGATAATCTTTTTTATAAAGATCAATTATCTGGCCAAGAATTTGCCTCCATCCTTCTTCTTTTAACTCTATCATTTTACCATAACGCATAGATCTTCTCAAAAGACGCCTTAAAACATATCCTCTTTCAATTTTAGAGGGCGTTATCCCCTCTGATATCAGAAAACAAGATGACTTCAGGTGATCGCCAATAATTCTGAAATGTCTTGGCGCTGTTTCATATTTTTTTTTGCAATTGGACTCAATCACTTTCATTATCGGCCAAAAAAGATCTGATTCAAAAACTGATTTTTTGTTTTGGAGGATCATCGTTAATCTTTCCAGTCCCATACCCGTATCAACTCCAATTTTTCTTAACGCCTCAAGGCTTCCGTCCTCATTTTGATAGTGCTGGTTAAACACCAAATTCCAAACCTCTACAAATCTCTGGCATTTACAGCCGGGCATGCATTTTTCTTTTTTGGAACAAAAACCGCCTCTCAAATCATAGTGGATTTCAGTAGTCGGGCCGCAGGGACCTTCTTTTCCCGTAGGCCCCCAAAAATTATCTTTTTTTCCAAAAGAATAAATTCTTTCTGGAGGAATCCCAATCTCCTGCCAGATTTTCGGAGATTCTTCATCCGGCGGCATACCAGCCTCTCCTCCAAAAACTGTTACCCAAATATTTTTAATCGGCAATTTACATTCTTCAACTAAAAAATCAATCGCCATCTTTATAGTCTCTTTTTTAAAATAAGTTCCGAAGCTGAAATTTCCAAGCATTTCAAAAAATGTCAGATGGCTTTCATCGCCCACGCTCTCTATATCTGAAGTGCGCAAGCATTTCTGGCAGCTTGTCGTCTTGTCCCCGTGGGGCGATTCTTCCCCCAAAAAGTAGGGCTTAAATTGCTGCATGCCGGCGGTGGTAAAAAGAACGGAAGGGTCAGCGGGCAAAAGAGAAGATGATGGCACGATTTTGTGTCCCCTTTTTTCAAAAAACTTAAGAAATTTTTGACGAATCTTGCCTGCGCTGTTCATTGGCTTTTTTATTGATTTTTTAGGAGTAGCGATCGGCTACAATCGTAGCCGCAAAAGATTCGGGCTTGATTTTTGCCTCGAATCCGTTCCCCTTGATCAATCCAACCACTTCCTTTATCATATCGCGGGTCAATCCATTTGTTCCCACATCGGCATGGATATATTTAAATTCCAATTTTAAATTTGGTATTTTCCCCCTGATTTCATTGTTAATCCTATCTTTTATGATAAGCGCCATCTGACAGGACAAAAAAACTTCTTCTAAAATCCTTTGTTGATGATTATAAAATTTTCTATGGCGATATTTGATTTTTTTCAAAAAAAACCTTCCGCCCTCCCCTCTTCTTAAAACAACAATGGCCACAGGAAAAAATGGCTCTTTTTGGGAAGACGAATCGCAGCCCAAAACAACTTCATAAAATTTTTCCGGCCTCTCCTGAAAATAAAAAAAGATTTCATTTAAAACTTCTGAAAAATCAATATAGCCCTTTGTGGGATTAAAAAACCTTCCGAAAGTTATGTCTTTCATAAAATTTCTTTGTATATACTATCAAAAAGGTCAGGCGAAAACAAGAAATTATATTTTTTTTGCTATCTTTATAAAATCTTCTGTTAAAGAAGCGGATCCAACCAATAATCCTTTCATAAGCGTTTTTTCTATATAATCTTTTGCGTTTTGGGAATCAACGCTCCCTCCGTAAATTATTCTTATTTTCTGGGAAAAATTCTTTCCAAAAATTTTAACAAGATTTTTTTTAATAAAAATATTCATTGTCATGGCGTCGTCATATAAACAGGGTTTTCCCGGATTTATCGCCCAAACCGGCTCATAGGCGATAATGATATTTTTCGTCAAGTTTTTTGATACACCGCCCAACCCAATTTTTAACTGCCCTGACACCGCTTCAAACGTCCTTCCTTTTTCTCTTTCCTCCTTTGTTTCCCCAACACAAAAAATAACATTTAACCCAAAAGAAATCGCCTTCTTAATCTTTTTATTTATCGTTACATCGCTCTCTCCGAATCTCCTTCTTTCGCTATGGCCAATTATCACGTATTTGCATCCGGCGTCTTTAAGCATTAAAGAAGAAATTTGGCTTGTAAACGCTCCCCCCTCTTCCCAAAAAACATCTTGGGCGCCCAGAAGAATATTCCCTCCCGCGATATTTTTTAAAGAAAAAAGATAGACAAATGGCGCGCAAACCACTATTTCTATCTTTTTAAAACGGCTAAGGGATTTTTTGATTTTTCCAAAAATATTTTTTGCCTCTTTTAGAGAATTCGGATTGCATTTCCAGTTTGCTATAATTATTGTTTTATTCATAAGACTTTTGAGCTGATTTTAAGTAGCTCTGTCTTGCAAACGGAAAAACAAGCGTAAATCTCGTGCCAACCCCCTCTATGCTTTCCAGATATATTTTTCCCCATTACAAAAAACTTAAGTCCTTTGTTCTCTTAAATACTGCGCTGCTTTTTCGGGCTCAATGGTGGAAATTTCAATTCTTGTGCCGATTTCAAAACCGGCCCAAGTCGATGTCTTGGGAATAATAGTCCAGTGCCAATGATAAAAGGGATATTTTTTTCTGTCGCAAGGGGCGGTGTGAAGATAAAAATTATAAGCGGGGCTATTTAGGCCTTTTTCAAGCTTTGCGCAAGCCGTTCTAAAAGCATCTGCCAAATCAATTTTTTCTTTTTCTGTTATTCGCTCAAAATAAGAAAGGTGTTTTTTGGGCGATATAATGACCTGAAAAGCGGCTTTAGAGGCAAAAGGGCAAACGGCAATAAAATTTTTATTTTCAAAAATAATTCTTTTTTTCGCTCTTATTTCCCATCTATTCATCCTGCAATAGATGCATTCTTTGAATTTCTTAAAATATCTATGGCCGTTGATAAGCGCTTTGTTTAAATCCGAATCGATCAGGGGCGTTGTAATAATTTGAGAGTGAGGATGTTCTATGGAGGCGCCGGCCGCCTGGCCATGGTTATGAAATATGGAAATATAATTTACGAATTTTTTCTTCATTAAATCAAGATATCTTGCCTGATAAACATCCATAAGTTCTTTTGCTTCCTTTAAAGAAAACTTTGCCATTGTTTTTTGATGATTTCTGGTAACCACAACCTCGTGAAAACCGACCGCGTTCATTGTTTGATAAAGCCCGCCTTCCATTTTTTTACCAAGATCGGGGTGGGGTAAAAGGGCCGGGTATTTGTTGGGAATAACGACGGTTGTCCAATTTTTTGGAATTTTGCCATTGTTTTTTTTCAGGTCTTGTCTTTTTCCATTGGAAAAAACAAGGGTGGGCAACAATTGCGTTTCTGTTTTGCAAAATGGGCAATCTTTTCTCCTGACTGCTTGTTGGGGTTTTCTTGCCTGCTTAAAAAGCTGGGGTTTTTTTGCCCGGCCCGTGGCGATAATTACCCAGTCTTTTGAAACCAAATCATAGCGCAGCTGTGACGGAAATGGATTAGATTCTTCTTTTTCCATATTTTCCAAAAACTAAATCCTTTCTCAATTTAAGCATTTCCAAAAACATTTTGAAAACATGTTTTAATTTCACTTTTGACTCAACGTCATTTATCCAGGTAATTGGTATTTCTTTGATTTTATGCTTCATTCTCTTCGCCAAAACCAGTATTTCCACATCAAACGCAAAGCCGTCAATTTTTGAAGAAGAGAAAATGTCTTCCGCGGCTTTTTTTGTAAAGCATTTAAAGCCGCACTGGGTATCATTTATATTCCAAAGGCCGATTATAAATTTTCTGACCAGCTTGAACCCTCCTCCAAAGATAACTTTTCTGAGCCAGGGCTGGGGAGGATTTAAAACAGAACCCTCAACATCTCTTGATCCTATGACGATGTCGTATCCTTTTTCAAACCAAGGCCACATTCTTTCAACCTGATCAATGGTGGTAGAATTATCAGCATCGCTGAAAATGCGATAATCTCCTCTTGCCTCAAGCATTCCCTGCCTCACGACATATCCCTTGCCGTGATTTTCCTTGTTGTCAATCACTTTCAGGCCTGAAACATTGGGCTTTAAATCATTAGCCATCTTTGCGGTGTCGTCTTTTGAACCATCGCTTACAACAATAATCTCATATTCATAAGATTGTCCTTTCAAATGCTTATCTATCGATAAAAGCGTTTTGGGCAGTCTTTTTTCTTCGTTGTACGCGGGAATAATTATTGATAGTTTCATTTTTTTTAAATTAATTCTTTATCTTTTTTATTCTATCATCTTTTTCAAAAAAAGAAAAAGGGGGCCTAGCTATGCCCCCGACATCCCAACCTCAATTTCCCCATCTGCCCGGCTCTGCTTTGTTACGATTTTTTCTTCTTGTCGCGATTGTGGCGCTGTAGCTTCCAGATATCGTAACCAAGCAGGCCAACGAACCCACAGGCAAAACAGTAGGCAACTAACATGATGAGACAAAGGCCTATTTTCCACTCTGCAAGATGATGCAGAACCACCGAAAAAACAACGAAACCGCCCAATGCGCTGGCGGTTCCAAATCCGATCCAAGCTATCCAAGCCCTTGACCCTTCCACAAGCCGCAATAAGGTCAGCCATATTAAGAAAGGAAGAAATAAGACAGCGGCTTGCTCGTAATGGAAACCGCGCAGCTCAAGGAAATGACTCGCCAAAACCGTGCAGAGCGAAAGCGGAACTAGTCCTACTAAAAGCGTTATCCTTCTCATCACTACCTCCTTATCTTTTTTGGGATTCTTTATAGTAATATAATATGATCCAATCGTCAAATTTTAGTGAGAATCCTTGCCCCATTTTTTGTCACTGCCACTGTATGTTCAAAATGGGCGGACAGAGATCCATCAATCGTTTTGTATCCGCAGATATCATCGGATTTTTTTGTTTTTTCAGCGCTGATTGAAGCCATTGGCTCTATACAAAAAACCATTCCTTCGCGCAACAAAGGACCTGTTTTTCTTTTGCCATAATTTAAAATTTCCGGCGGTTCGTGAAGCTTTTTCCCGATGCCATGCCCGCACAGATCTTTTATCACAAAAAATCCCCGCTTCTCAATATATCTTTGAATAGTGTTGCTGACATCGCCAAAAGTGTTCCCGGGCCTGACTTTTTTGATTGCTCTTTTGAGCGCTTTTTTTGTGGTTTTTATCAATCTTAAGGCCTCGGAATCAACTTTTCCAACCGGCATCGTAACCGCCATATCAACATAAAAACCGCCATATTTTATTCCAAGATCCAGGCTTATAATATCCCCTGTTTTTAATTGATGATCAGAGGGCACTCCGTGGACGATTATGTCGTTCACGGAAACGCATAAAACAGCCGGAAAATTATCGTATCCCAGAAAAGCTGGCTTCGCTTTGTAAAAATTAATTAATTGACGGGCCTTTAAGTCTAAATCTTTTGTTTTTATGCCGGCTCGAATCTCTTTTTTTAAAGAATCTAAAATTAAAGCCAGGATTTTTCCGGCCCTGGCCATAATTTCTATTTCTTCTTTGGTTTTAACGGGAATTTCTCTCATTTTATATCAAGTGCGTCGCAAATATCGGAAAAAACTATTGATGGAGCGGGCATCGCGTTTATCTTTACAACTTCGTATTGGTTTTTCTTGAGATAGTCTATAACCGGAAAGGTTCTGATTTGATACTGTTCAACTCTTAATTTGATTGATTTTTTACTGTCAAGCCCCACTCTTGTCACCAGCTTAGAGCCGTCGAGCGGGCAAATTTTCAGTTTTTTTGTTTCCTGATGATAAATAATCGGATGGCGCATTAATGTGCAGATTTTTCTTCTTGAATTGCGCCACAATGTCTGCTCCGGGGGCAAATCTAACAAAACAATCTTGATATTTTCTTTTTTATAAAGTTTTTCCAGCAGAGGCATTAGGTTTTCTGCTTCGTAAATAGTTCTAGGACTACCCGCAAAAATAATACCTTGATTTTCGTTTGCCAAATTTTTAATTTTTTCCTTGACCCAAAAAGTTACTATCGGCGGACTGCACAATCCCCCTTTCTCCCATATTATTTTTTCGTTTTCAAGAAAATATTTTTTACCCTCAACCATCTGCCACTCTCCTTTCTTTGCATTCATCACGTTAAGCTCTATTATTTTGCTTGTTTCAAAATAATATAACCCCAATTTATCGGCAAGAAGAATTGCCTGAGTTCCCTTGCCCGATCCCGGAGGTCCAATAACAATAATAATCCTCTGGCTGTCTATTTTTTTTAACTCCGACATGTTTTAGGTCAAAAGAGGCGCAATTAAATTGTTTCGTACTCCCGCATCTGGAGCTGAGAATTAATCTGCTTCACCATTTCCAAAATAACGCTCACCATAATCAAAACAGAAGTACCCCCGATTAGAAACTGCAGAGCAGTTATTCTTGTTATTCCCTGAATAATAGAAGGCATGACAGCGATCGCGGCTAGAAAAAGGGCTCCGATAAATAAAACCCTGTGCAGTATGAATGAAAGATGTTGCACCGTTGATGTTCCGGGCCTAATACCGGGAACAAATCCGCCCATTTTTTGCAAGTTAGAAGAAATAGTTTTGGGATCAAAAGTAACCATCGTATAAAAATATGTGAAGATGAAAACAAGGGCGAAATACATAGCGCCATGCCCAAAGGGATGTTTTTGGGGATCAAAAAAATTCGCTATTGCCTGAGCAACAAGACCAACTTTGCCCCCTGCGCCCGTTAAAAAATTAGCGATCATCCCCGGAAAAATCATAATGGAAAGGGCGAAAATAATCGGAATAACCCCCGCAGGATTAACACTCATAGGAAGATACGTAGAAACCCCTCCATAAATTTTTGACCCTCTCACCCTTTTGGCGTAGGAGACGGGAATATTCCTTCTGGCCTCTGTCACAAAAACAACTCCGAATATAATCGCGAATATTGATGCCAAAAACAAAGCATAGAATGGAATTTGGGAACGTTCCCATTTCACCATTATTTCCCAGATATTTAGGGGCAGGCGCGCGACAATTCCCGCAAAAATTAAAAGGGATACGCCATTGCCGATACCCCTTGTTGTAATTAATTCTCCAAGCCACATCAGAAAAATACTGCCCGCCGTCACCGCCACCACAGACGCCAAAAGAGAAAACGAAGAATCAAAACTCACCGCGTTCTGTTTTTGAAAAAAGGAAAGCATCGCATATGCCTGAACAAGAGCCAGCGGCACAGTTACAATTCTTGCATATTGATTGAATTTTTTTCTCCCCGCATCGCCTTCTTCCTTATACATTCTCTCAAGAGCTGGAAAAATAAGGGTTAAGAGCTGAAAAATAATGGTAGCTGTAATATAGGGACCCAATCCAAGCATGGCGATAGAAACATTTTCCATCGCCCCGCCCGCAAAAATATTCATCAGGCCAAAGACCTGAAATCTTTGAAAGAATTCTTTTAAATTTTCCGTATTTACTCCCGGCGCGGGAATGTTTGCCATCATTCTGAAAACAATAAAAATCAGCAAAACGAAGAAAATCTTTTTCCTTAAATCGCGTATTTTAAAAATTTGTAAAAGCTTGCCAGACCACATTTTCAAAAATTATAAAATCTTTCCGCCCGTTTTTTTAATTTTCTCCCGGGCGGTTTTGGAAACCATGCATTTTTCAATTGTAATTTTTTTGTTTAAATTGCCCCTTCCTAAAATTTTTACTCTGGGCGCTGCTCCTTTTATTTTACGAATTATTCTTTTTTCAAGCAAACTCTTAAAAGAAACCTTATCCCCGTCTTGAAATTGTTTTTCTAAGGTTTCTATATTCAAAGCGGCGATTTTTGAATTTTGATTTTTATTTTTTGCCTTAAAGCTATATCCTCTGAGTTTTGGATATTTTTTAATGAGGGTTCTGATAAGGGGCTGCATTCTTCTTCCTGCGCGCGATTTCTGTCCTTTGGTTCCCTTTCCGGAAAAAACCCCTCTTTTGCCTCCCCTTCCGATCCGTTTTTTCCTTTTGCGGGGATTTTTTGGCTTAATCTGGTGAATTTGCATAAACTACTTTTTTATCCTTAATTGCTTTATCGCTCTAAGAGTTGCCCGGGCGTTATTCAGCTTGTTTCTTGTTGTTCCAAGGGTTTTTGAAGAAATGTTTTTAATGCCTGCAAGCTGACAAATAACCCTCACTGTTCCGCCCGCAACCAACCCCCTTCCTTTTCTTTGGGGTCTTAAAAGAATAACTGCCGCGCCGAATTTTGCCATAACTTCGTGCGGTATGGTTCCCTCAACGATGGGCACATCAATTATATTTTTTCTTGCCGATGCTTCTGCTTTTTCAATCGCCTGGGCGACATCTTTTCCCTTTGCCACTCCCAAACCAACCTTTCCCTTCTTATCGCCTATAACAACAATGCCGCGAAATCTTAATTTCTTCCCTCCGGTTGTAACCTTTGTCACCCTCCTCACTTCCAAAAACTCGGAAACAAAATCATCCGCCGGCTTTTGATTAAATTTTCTAAAACCTTTTTTTTCCATAAAAATTAAAATTCCAGACCTTCGTTGCGCGCTCCCTCTGCAAGCGCTCTAACCCGGCCATGATATTTATATCCGCCCCTGTCAAAGACTATTTTTTTGATTTTTTTGGCAAAAGCTTTTTGGGCGATTAAAGCTCCAACCTTATAAGCAATAGACCTTTTAACGCTTTGCAAAATATCCTCTTTTTTTGAATCATTTTTGTTTTTATCCTTAATTTTTAAAGATGGCGCTTTGTTTTTTTGGCCCTTAACTTCAAAATCGCTTGCCGACAGCAATACTTTTCTTTTTTCATCATCAATCAACTGCGCATAAATATGTTTATTTGAGCGAAAAACGCAAAGTCGCGGTTTTAGCGCCGTGCCAAAAATCTTTGCTCTGCATCTTTTATGCCTTCTTATTCTTTTTTTAATTTTTGATAATTTGCTGGGCATTTTTTATATGAATCCGCTAAGCGGCGCTGGCGGCCGCAGTTGCTTTTTTGCTAAATTTCTTTTTGATTTTTTCGTTTGCATATCTAATCCCCTTTCCTTTATACGGCTCGGGCGGTTTTATTTTTTTAATTCTGGCGGCAAATTCGCCAACAACCTGCTTGTCTGCGCCCAAGATGCTGATAACATTCTTGGCAACAGTTATTTTCAGGCCCTCGGGAATTTTCATTTTCACCTTATGAGAGAAGCCCGCCTCCAAAATCAAATCTTCTCCTTCTACGTTCGCCTTATATCCAACTCCTTCTATTATTAACTGTTTTTCATATCCCTTAATAACCCCCTCAATCATTGCGCAAATCATTCTTATACTAAGGCCCAAAAGAGATTTCGTTTTCTTTGTCAGGGTTTTTGTCTTAATTTTTATTTTTTTGCTCTCTTTTAAAATCTCTATCTTTGGATGTAAAGTAAAAGAAAGCTCGCCCTTGGGGCCTTTTATCCTAATCGTGCCTTGCAAAATCTCGGCTTCTATGCCGGCGGGAATAACAATTGGTTTTTTTGATAAGCGGGACATATTTACCAGACTTCACAAATAATTTCTCCTCCCAAATTCTTCTTTCGCGCGTCTATGTGAGACATTATCCCCTGAGAGGTAGAGACAATAACAACGCTAAAAACTCCTTTTGAAGATTTTATTTTTTTAGACGGCAAATAAACTCTTCTCCCCGGCTTGGAAATCCTTTTTACTCCCCTCATTTTCGGCTCTTTGTCTACATATTTTAAAATTAATCTTAAAAACTTTTTTTGCTTTTTGAATTTCCGCTCCACCGCCTCAAGAAAATCCTTCTTTACAAGAATATTCGCTATTTGATATTTTACGGAAGAATAATCAACATCCACCGTCGGCTTCCCTGCGGATTGGGCGTTTTTTATCCTAATTAGCATTTCTGCGATTGAATCCATATCTTTTTTTAATAAATGTAATTTACCAGCTTGATTTTCTGATTCCGGGAATAAGGCCTTTATGCGCTAATTCTCTGAAACAAATTCTACAAAGGCCAAATTTTCTCAGATATCCCTTTTTTCTTCCGCATCTAAAACATCTTCTCATAATTCTTGAGCTGAATTTCGGATTTTTTAAAGATTTGTATATTTGCGCTTCTGTAGCCATATTTAAATCTTATTGATTTTTTAAGGGAAAGCCAAGCAGTTTAAATAATTCTATCGCCTCTTTTGGGCTTTTTGCGCTTGTCACTATGGTAATTTCAAAACCAAAAATTCTTTTAATCTTTTCCGGGGCAATCTCGGGAAAAGAAATCTGCTCTTTAATTCCAAAATTCAAATTGCCTCCCTGATCAATACATTTAAGATCAATGCCCTTAAAATCCCTTGTGCGGGGAAGGGCGATATTAATCAATCTTTCCAAAAAATCATTCATTTTCTGGCGCCTAAGAGTTACTTTGGCGCCTAAAGCCATGCCGCTTCTTACTTTAAAAGCCGCAATGGATTTTTTTGCTCTGGTGGCAATCGGTTTCTGCCCGGTTATGATCGCTAAATCTTTGGCTATTTCTTCGTATATTTTTTCTCTCTCTTGCTTTGATTTGTTAGCCACCAAATTTCCGAATCCGACATTTACAACAACCTTTTTTATCTTGGGCGCTGAAAGACGGCTTCGATATCCAAAAAGCTCCTTCATTTTCAGGTTTATCTTTTCTCCAAATTGTTCTTTTATTCTTACGGTCATATCTTTAGTCAATCATTTGATTGCACTTTTTACACACTCTTCTTTTTTTATTCTGCATTATTTTTCGCGATATCATGGTTGGTTTTTGACATCGCGGGCAAATCAATTTTGCATTAGAGGCAGAAATAGGCGCCGGCTTTTCTACAATTTGCCCTTTTTCTCCTTCTTTTTTCGGCCTCTGATGTCTCCTCTGAATGCTCACGCCCTCCACCACAATTTTTTGCTTTGATGGTATAACTTTTATGATCTTTCCCTTCTTTGCCCTGTCATCTCCCGATATTATTAATACTGTATCGCTTTTTTTCAACTTCATAAAAATTAGTTTATCGTCTTAAATTTATACAACTTCCGGAGAAAGGGTTATAATTTTTTCAAAACCTTTTTCTTTTATCTCGCGGGGGATCGGTCCGAAAATTCTCCCCCCTTTTGGATTTTTTGTTTTGCCATCTAAAATCACCACCGCATTTTCATCAAACTTTATGTAAGAACCATCAACCCTTCTATACGCTTTCCTTTGCCTGACCACTACCGCCCTTACTACCTCGTGGTTTTTAACAATTTTTCTTGGTTCTGCTTTTTTGACAGCCGCAACTATGATATCACCCAATCGAGCGTATCGGCGCGTACTCCCGCCCAAAACACGGATGCACTGCACTATTTTTGCTCCGGTATTGTCCGCAACGGTCAGCATTGTTCTTAATTGAATCATAGCTTTGATTATCGCCTTGAATTAAAAATTAAACCTTATTTATAATCCTCCATCTCTTTTCTTTGCTGATTGGCAAAGATTCTTCAATAATCACCCTATCCCCCACCTTATATTCTGGATCCTCATTATGAACTTTATACCTCTTATGCATTTTATGGCGCACTTTAAACTTGGAATGAAATTTCATTCTTTCAACCTCTACAACGACTGTTTTCTGCATTTTAGAAGAGACGATTTTTCCGATTAATTTCTTTTTTGCCATATTGGCTGTATGTAAAAATTATTAAACTTTTTGATCCGTATGTTCTTCAAGAACCGTCAAAATCTGGGCTATTTCTTTTCTTATTTTTCTTATTTCGCTTACATTCTTAATTTTCCCCGAAGCCAAATCAAATTTTAATTGCCTTAGCTTTTCTCGCAAGTTTAAAAGCAGCCGACCTAAATCTTCTTTATTTTTACTTCTTAATTCTTTTATCTTTGTTTTTATCATTTATATTTTAAAACTCTTTCATAATGATTTTTACCGTTTCTGTCAATGCTCCTCCGGACGCGGGGATTAATCCTTTTTTATAAACTTTGTTTTAATGGGGAATTTTGCCGCCGCTTTTGTGAAAGCTTCCCGCGCAATACTTTCATCAACGCCTGCCAACTCAAAAATAATTCTACCCGGCCTCACGGAAAAAACATAATGACTTACCGCTCCCTTCCCTCCGCCCATGGGAACTTCAACGCCTTTGCTGGTAACAGGTTTATCGGGAAAAATTCTTATCCAAAGCTTTCCGCCCTTTCTAAGATAGTAAACTATTGTTCTTCTTGCCGCTTCAAGCTGGCGCGCCGTTATCCACTGGGCTTCAAGCGCTTTCAATCCAAACTGACCAAAGGACAAATCTACGCCCCGGCTCTCTATGCCTTTGCTTTTTCCTCTCTGCATTTTCCTATATTTAACCTTTTTTGGATAAAGCATTGTGGTTTTTTAATCCTTGGGGTTGAAACTTCTCTCCTTTATATATCCATACTTTTACTCCTATTACTCCGTAAGTGCAATATGCCTGCGCAAAGCCATAATCAATATCTGCCCTCAGAGTTTGCCTTGGCAATTTGCCTTTCTGCATCCATTCCCTTCTTGCAATGGTAACTCCGTTTAGTCTCCCTGATACTTCAATTTTTACTCCCTGAACTTCTTTATAATTAATCACTCTGGATAATGCCTCTTTCAACACTCTTCTATAAGGTAATCTTTTTTCTATTCTCTGGGCCGCCCACTGGGCGACAACAGGAGCGCTGATCCAGGGATTCTTTATTTCCTTTATCTCTATTCTTACTCCTCTTGCTTCTTTTTTTGAATCATTTTTTTTGAGCAAAAGTTTTTCTATGGCAACCTTCAGATCCTCAACTCCCCTTCCTCCCCTCCCGATTATCAAGCCCGGTCTGGCAGTATTAATGGCAATATTCAATTTCCCGGGGAAACGCTCTATCTCTATCTTCTCCACCGCTCCATCTCTCAGCTTTTTCTCAAGAAATCGGCGGATCAAAAAATCCTCCTCCAGATATTTGGGAAACTTTTGATTGCTTATCCAGCGCGAATCCCAACCCTCGATATATCCAATTCTTAAACTTTTTTGATTAGCCTTGTGTGCCATAAGATAAATAAATGCTACTTATTCCACTTCTTTTTATTTTTAATTTGCTTTTTATCGCCTTTGTCAATTTTCCTTTCTTTTGGGCTTTTTGGTTTCTTTTTTTCTGAAAGCACGAGAATAATATGGCTGGTCTTCTTCTGGATTTCATTTGCCTGCCCTCTTGACCTTGCAATCCACCTTTTTAATTTTGGGCCCTGATTGACGACTATTTTTGAAATATATAAATTTTCTTCGCTTAAATGAAAATTATTTTTAGCGTTGGCAAGGGCGGAGTTCAATAATTTCTTAACGGGCAGGGCTGATTTTTTATTGGCTAAATCCAAAACAGCAAGCGCCTCTTTAATTGACTTTCCCCTTATCAAATCAACCACAAGCATTGCTTTTCTTGGCGCGACCCTCAAATGATTTAATTTTGCCACTACATCTTTTTTTTCCATACAAGCGATTATTTTTTGTTATCTTTGGGCAATCCTGCTGTCTCTTTTTGAGGCAACGCCCTTGCTTCGGTTTTTGCCTCTAAATCTCTCTGCATTTTCCCTCCATGCCTTACGAATTTCGTAGTCGGCGAAAACTCTCCCAATCTATGTCCAACCATTTCTTCGCTTATCTTTACGGTTATAAAATCTTTCCCGTTATGGACATTAATGGACCGCCCGATCATCTCCGGAACAATGGTGCAATCCCTTGCCCATGTTTTGATAATGGTTTTCGAATCCGGCGCAGTTTTTTTAATCTTTTCTATCAGTTTTTTATCAATGTATGGGCCTTTCTTTAATGATCTCGCCATAATAATTAAAATAATTTATTAATTGTTGGTTGTTTGTTATTTTTTCTTTGACCTTCTCTGAAGGATAAACTGGTTGGTATGTTTTCTCTTTCTTGTTTTTACTCCCAAGGCCGGCTTTCCCCAAGGAGTTTTTGGATGGGGCATGCCAATTCCTGTTCTTCCTTCTCCGCCGCCATGGGGATGATCAACCGGATTCATCGCAGTGCCCCTGACCTGCGGCCTTCTGCCTTTAAGACGCATCGTGCCTGCTTTGGGAATGCGGATAAATCTATGCTCCTGATGAGAAAGCGCTCCGATGCTTGCAAAACATTCGCTATGAATTTTCCTTATTTCTTTTGAGGGCAATAAAAGGTGAGCATATCCTCCTTCCTGCGCCAAAACAGTTGCAGAGCTGCCCGCGGAGCGAACAATTTTTCCCCCGCCAAAGGGCTGCAATTCAATGTTATGGACTTCTGTTCCAACGGGTATATTTTTCAGCTTCATTCTGTTGGCGGGATTTATAGGCGCTGATTCAGACACTATTATCTCATCGCCCTCTTTCAGCTTTTGAGGAGCCAAAATATATCCCTTGGTTTTGTCTTGGTACTCTATCAAGGCAATAAAAGCCGTCCTGTTTGGATCATATTCAATGGCCGCTACCTTTCCCGCAATGTTCATTTTCTTCTGGGAAAAATCAATCATGCGATAAAATTTTTTTGATCCTCCGCCCCGATGCCTTACTGTAATCCTTCCCTGAAAATTTCTGCCCGACTTTTTTTTCAAAGAAAAAATCAAGCTTTTTTGGGGTTTCTTTTTAGATAATCCCGAAAGATCAATCCTTTTTAGCTTTTTCCCTCTGCTTATGTTTTTTTTGCCAAACCCTATCATCGTGATAAAATTTCAATTTTATATCCTTCTTTTAACGTCACTATCGCTTTTTTATATCCCCCCTTCCATCCGCGCACTCTTCCCCGCTGTCTTTTTTTTCTTGGGACATTAATAATCCTCACTTTCTCAACCTTCACATTAAAAATTTCTTCAATGGCTTTTTTGGTTTCAGTCTTATTAGCCCTTTCAAAAATTTTAAAGATATACCTGCGGCTTTCTTCCCCGATGGTCGCCTTTTCTGTAATATGAGGCGCTTTTACAACCCTCCACGCAATCATTCTTACTTTGCTTGGTTTGGAAATTTCCTGTTTGACAACCTTCTCTGCGGTTTCTTTCTTTTCTTCTTTCTTTTTTTCTTTGGGGCTTTCTTTTTTTTGTTTAAAAATTCTCAATGGAGCCATATTAATCTTTTATCAATGTTTCTTTCATCGCGCCGATGGTTTCTTTTGTAAAAAGCAGGTATTTAAACGAAAGTATGTCTAAAATGTTAAAATTATTTATTTGGGCGGTTTTTATTTTCGCGATATTCCTTGCTGCCAGTCCTATATTTTTATCCTTTTTTGGAAGAATAATCAAGCAGTTTTTTTGCTTTAAACCGGCTTTTTTAAGATTATCAAGGATTTCGTCCATTAATTTTGTTTTGGGTTCTTTCAGGAAAAGATTATCTAAAACAATAATTTCATTATCTTTTAATTTGGCTGACAAAACGGAAAAGAGCGCTGACCTTTTCATTTTTTTAGGTATGCTTTTTTTAAAATTTCTTTCGTTTCTTGGACCAAAAGTAACCCCGCCGCCTCTCCATAAAGGAGACCTGATCGAACCATGTCTTGCCCTGCCCGTTCCTTTCTGGCGCCAGGGCTTTTTCCCTCCGCCCCTCACCTCTCCCCTGTCTTTTGCGTGAGCGATGGGCCTTCTTTTGTTTGAAACCATGGAAGAAAACACCTGATGCACCAAATCAGCTCTGAATTTTACTCCAAAAATCTCCTTGGGCAGTTGCGCTTGCCCTGTTTTTTCGCCTTTTTGATTGTAAACGTCTGTCAACATAAAATTTTAATACAAACTGCCCCGTTTTTATTTAATTCCTGATTTCTAATAATGTATCTTTGCTGCCCGGAACCGCTCCTTTGACGGCAATCAAGTTTTTCTCTTGATCAATTTCCATAATCTCCAGATTTTTTACCGTTATCCTGTCCTGTCCCATTCTGCCGGGCATTTTTTTTCCTTTTCTCACTCTTTCGGGCAAACAACTCCCCGTGGAACCAATTGTTCTATGTTCATGCTTTACTCCATGGGTGGCATTCCTTCCCGCGAATCCCCACCTTTTTACTCCTCCCTGGAATCCTTTCCCTTTCGAAATGCCCGAAATCTTTACTTTCTCTCCAATCTTAAACCTTGAAACGTCCAGAACATCGCCCAACTTATATTCGCCCGGATCTTTTTTGAACTCCCTTAACCATCTATATGGCTTGTTTTTCTGCGTTTTTTTAATCTTTTTTTCCTTGGTGATTTTCTCAAAGCCGATCTGTATTGATTGATATCCGTCTTTTCGCTGATTTTTTAATTGGGTAACAACGCAAGGCCCGGCCCCGATAATTGTAACCGGCACCACCTTTTTGTCCCGCCACACTTGCGCCATCCCAATTTTTTTTCCCAAGATAAACGGCATAAATTATTTTGATATCTTTTTAACGAAATACCGGGTTTTGCGCCCGGTATTTTACCTTTGTGGCTGCCAAAATCCTCTTTTAACCTAAGATGATTTGCTCATAATTAATTTTTTCTCTTTTTTCTACATCTTGATCTGTACATCCACTCCGCTCGGCAAAGTCAGACTTGTCAGCGCTTCAATAAACTTCTGGCTGGGGCTTGAAACATCTATCAATCTTTTGTGAATTCTCATTTCAAACTGCTCTCTCGCGTCTTTATGAATAAAGCTTGAGCGATTAACGGTGTATTTGTGAATTTCCGTGGGCAAAGGAATAGGCCCGCAAAATTCAATGCCGTGACGCAAGGCAGTTTCCACTATTTGATGACTGCTCTTGTCTAAAACTTTATAATCGTAAGCCCTAAGCTTAATCCTAAGTCGCGGCTTGACTGTTTCTTCTTGCTTTTTCTTGGCTATCATTTATTTATTTTTTAAAATCCAGAACTAATTGATTATTTTTGTGACTACTCCCGCGCCCACTGTTTTTCCTCCTTCTCTGATGGCAAATCTTTGTTTTTCTTCAATGGCCACCGGCACAATCAATTTAATTTTCAAATTGACGGTATCACCGGGCATAACCATTTCTGTTCCCTGAGGAAGAGTCACCTCTCCGGTAATATCCGCTGTTCGGGCGTAAAATTGGGGCTTGTAGCCGGCAAAAAACGGCGTGTGTCTTCCGCCCTCTTCTTTTGTCAAAATATAAACCTCTGCATCAACTTCGGCATGAGGGGTGATTGAGCCGGTTTTTGCCAAAACCTGCCCTCTCTCGATGTCCTCCTTTTTAAGACCCCTTAAAAGAATTCCAACATTGTCTCCGGCAAATCCTTCGTCAAGGATTTTATTAAACATCTCAATGCTCACAACCGTTGTTTTGCTTGTGGGCTTGATCCCGACTATTTCTATTTCCTCGCCGGATTTTACCATTCCCCTTTCAACTCTTCCTGTAGCAACAGTGCCTCTGCCCGCAATTGAGAAAACATCTTCAACGGCCATTAAAAATGGCTTGTCTTTTTCTCTGACCGGCTCAGGCACGTGTTCATCAAGTGCTTTTGCCAATTCAAGAATGGGCTTTGCAGATTCATCATCAGCAGATTTTGCCTCAAGGGCTTTAAGCGCAGATCCCCTGATAATGGGAGTCTGATCTCCGGGGAAATTATATTTCTTCAAAAGCTCTCTTATCTCAGATTCCACAAGATTAATCATTTCTGGATCATCCACCGAATCGCATTTGTTTAAGAATACAACGATTGCGGGAACGCCCACCTGTCTTGCTAAAAGTATGTGTTCGCGAGTTTGAGGCATCGGGCCATCCACCGCTGAAACAACAAGAACAGCCCCATCCATCTGGGCTGCGCCTGTAATCATATTTTTGATGTAATCGGCGTGCCCCGGACAGTCAATGTGGGCGTAATGCCTTTTGTCGCTTTCATATTCAACGTGAGTGATGTTGATTGTAAGTCCTCTCGCTTTTTCTTCCGGCGCCGAGTCAATTTGATCAACGTCTTTTTCAGACGCTCTAAGACCCTTAAGTTTCAGGACTTTTAAAATTGCAGCCGTTAGTGTAGTTTTTCCATGATCAACATGCCCAATGGTTCCTACATTAAGGTGCGGTTTTGTGCGCTCAAATTTTTCTTTTTCTGCCATATGTATTAATTTTGTTTAATTTTTTTTAATTATATTATTTTTAAAATAAAAGTCAATCCTTTTTGCGCCCAAGGATTGATAACAGAAATCAATCATCAAGTGACGCTCATACAGAATATAGCACTAAAGAGGCAAATCATCAATAGTCAGCTCCTCGGTAAATTCCCCGCTTTTGGGCAAAAAAACATCTTCTTCTCTCTTGGGAGCGGATAAAAAGCTTTCTTTTTTTTCCTCCATGCCGATTTTTTCCATGCCGATTTTTTCTTTGGCGGTTTTCTCTTCTCCTGAAAGATAATCTTCAATGCTTGAAATAATCATTGTGGGTACGCCGTTTTCCACGATGACAATTTTTGTTTTTTCTTTGGCCAGTATTCTTTTAATCAAGCTGAAATCCATATGTTTATTTTTTTACTCCCATTAAATTTTGCGCGATGTTTGATGGAACCTGCGCATAATGGTCAAATTCCATAGTAAATGATCCGCGCCCCTGAGTCAATGATCTGATCGTGGTCGCATAGCCAAACATTTCCGCCAAGGGCAGATATGCTCTGGCGATTTTTAAATTCATTCTGTCCAGCGTCTCAAAGACTTTTCCTCTCCGGGAATTTAAATCGCCGATTACGCTTCCAAAATATTCCGAAGGAAAAGCCGCTTCAAGCTTCATAACGGGCTCCAAAAGCACCGGCTTTGCTTTTTTAACCGCATCCTGCAGGGCAATGGAACCTGCGATTTTAAAAGCAGCTTCCGACGAATCGACATCGTGAAAAGAACCATCAAAAAGAGTAACCAAAATATCAACCAAAGGGTACCCTGCGACTACTCCTTTCTCCAGCGCCTCTTTTATCCCTTTTTCTGCGGCGGGAATAAATTCTCTTGGAATAATGCCTCCCTTGATTTTATCAACGAATTCATATCCTTCTCCCCTCTCTCTTGGCTCAACAGTAATCCAGACATGACCATACTGCCCCCTGCCTCCACTCTGCCTGATATATTTTCCTTCTGCTTCGGCCTGCATGGTAATTGTTTCTTTATAAGCAACTTGGGGTTTTCCAACATTGGCTTCAACCTGAAATTCTCTTTTCATTCTTTCAACGATAATTTCCAAATGAAGTTCTCCCATGCCGGAAATAATGGTCTCTTCAGTTTCGGGATCAACTTTAATTCTGAAAGTCGGATCTTCTTCAGCCAATTTTCTAAGGGCAGTATCCATTTTTTCCTGATCGGCCTTGGTCTTGGGCTCAATTCTGATAGAAATAACCGGCTCGGGAAAGGTTATTTTTTCAAGAACGATCAAACGATCCATATCGCACAGAGTATGACCGGTGCTTACATTTTTTAAACCGACAGCCGCTGCCAGATCTCCCGCATAAAGCTCTGTTATGTCTTCTCTGTGATTGGCATGCATTCTTACAATTCTTCCAAGTCGCACTTTTTCTTGGGTGGTAGTGTTAAAAATAGTGGAACCCGCCTTAAGCGTTCCTGAATAAACTCTAAAATAAGTTAATGTTCCCACGAATGGGTCTGTGGCAATTTTAAAAGCCAGAGCAGAAAATGGCTCATTGTCTTCTGATTTTCTCTCAACTATTTCTCCTGTTTTTGGATCAGTCCCCTGAACCGGAGGCAAATCAAGAGGATTTGGAAGATAATAAATAACGGCATCAAGCAATCCCTGCACTCCTTTGTTCTTCAGGGCGGAACCACAAAGTACGGGAACTAATTTGTAGTTGATGACGCTTTTTCTTAAGGTGTTTCTTATTTCTGAGGGAGAAATTTCTTGGTTGGCCAGATATTTTTCAAGCAAATCATGATCTTCGGCAACTATTTTTTCAAGCATTTGCTTTCTCCGTTTATTCGCTTCTTCCTTCAAATCTTGAGGGATTTCTTCTATAATCACTTTTTCTCCATGCTCTCCCTCAAACCTTAAGGCCTTCATTGTAATAAGATTTATCACTCCTTTAAAAGTGGATTCAATGCCGATGGGAATTTGAATAGCCACGGCATTGGGAGTGAGCTTGTCCCGAATTGACTGCAGGCTGTTTTCAAACGAAGCGCCCATTCTGTCTAATTTGTTTATGAAGCAGACTCTTGGAACTTTAAACTTGTCGGCTTGGCGCCAGACGGTTTCTGATTGCGCTTCAACCCCCGCCACTCCGTCAAACACAACCACTGCCCCGTCCAGCACTCTCAAAGATCTCTGCACCTCCGCTGTAAAATCAATATGCCCGGGAGTATCAATAATATTTATTCTATACTGATTTTTTTGCCTTTCCTGATTATCCTGTCCGGTTTCTTTTTCAACCGGAACCCAAAAACAAGTGGTGGCGGCCGCGGTGATGGTAATCCCCCTTTCCCTTTCCTGCTCCATCCAATCCATAATTGTTGCTCCTTCATGAACTTCTCCGATTTTGTGAGAAATTCCCGTGTAAAATAAAACGCGTTCGGAAACTGTTGTTTTTCCTGCGTCAATGTGGGCAATAATGCCTATATTTCTATATCTTTCTAAGGAATGGGTTCTTGGCATAAGTTTTATAATTTTACAATTAAAAAAGGCAGTTCTGCCTTAAATGCAAATATTTACCATATTAGGCAAAATGAGCGAAAGCGCGGTTTGCCTCGGCCATTTTATGAGTGTTTTCTTTCTTTCTGATTGCCGATCCTGTATTGTTGGCCGCTTCAAGAATCTCTGTCGCCAGATTATTTTTCATAGGCCCCTTCCTTGTTTTCGCAGCCGCTATAATCCAGCGAGTTGCCAGAATCAATCTTCTTTTGGGCGTTACTTCCACTGGCACCTGATATGTCGCTCCCCCAATCCTTTTTGGTCTTACCTCCAAAATCGGCGCTGCATTTTGCAAAGCGCTTTCAAAAACCTCAAGCGGATCTTTCTTGGTTTTTTCTTTTAAAACCTCAAAAGCGCCATAAACAATTTTCTGGGCTGTGGTTTTTTTGCCCTTTCTCATTATGTAATTAATGAGCTTGGCAACTGTAGAGCTTCCATAAAGATAATCCGGATCAACTTCTCTTTTCTTTTTGCTTTTTGACATTTTCTAAAAATTATCCTTTCTTTGCGCCGTACCTGCTGCGCGATTGTTTCCTCCCCTCAACGCCCGCAGTATCCAGCCTTCCCCTTACTATTTTATATCTTATGCCCGGCAAATCCTTCACCTTTCCGCCCCTTATCATAACGACAGAATGCTCCTGAAGATTATGCCCCTCTCCGGGAATATAGGCGGTAACCTCCATTCCGTTGCTCAGTCGCACTCTCGCTACTTTTCTTAAAGCGGAATTCGGTTTTTTTGGCGTAACGGTAAAAACTTTTATGCAGACTCCCCTTTTAAAGGGAGAAAAGAAATTAACAGGTCTGTTTTTTTGGGCATTAAAAGAAAAAGTCAGGGCAGGAGTTCTGTCTTTTTTGCTCATTTTCTTTCTTCCGTATTTTATAAGCTGATGAAATGTCGGCATTTTTTATTTTTTATAATTGTATAAATTAGCAAATAAAAAAAATTTTGTCAATTAAAATTCGGCGCTCAAATACCAATTATAATTTTTGTAAGAAAATTTACAATAGCGAATATGACATTCCCAAAAAAGGCAATAAAGAATATTACAAACATCATACCATATCGCATCAAAAAAAACCTAACCTCACCAAATCCCCCGGGCAAAAAACTGAAAAGGATATGAGAGCCGTCAAGGGGCGGAATCGGCATAAGGTTGAAAACCGCCAAGATCAGATTAATCTGCACGATATAAACAAAAACTGCGATGGCGGATTCTGGAATCAGTCCGAAAGCGCCTGCGCCCAACCTTAGGACAAAACCGAAAATCAGGGCTAAAATTATGTTGGAAAGAGGACCGGCGGCCGCAATCTTGGCGGATCCAAATCTCTTATCTTTCAAGTTAAAAGGATTTATCGGCACCGGCTTTGCCCAGCCAAAAATAATTCCTCTTCCCCCGGACAAAGCGTTCATCAAAACCAAAAAGCCCGGAAGAATGATGGAGCCAAGCGGATCTATGTGGCTTATTGGATTAAGCGTTAATCTTCCGTTTTCTTTGGCTGTCTTGTCTCCAAGAATATAAGCCATCCAGCCATGCGCAATTTCGTGAAAAATCGCCGAAAAGATAAGAATTGTAATAACAATTATTCCTTCTATTAAATTCGCCATAATGCATTACCCCGCCCCAAAGGGCGGGTATCCCTTCGGGCGAGTTCTTTTAGCGGCTTTCATCCCCGCACAAAAGCAACAGGGTATCCTCGCCGCGAAATAAACGTTATTCATTATAAACAAAAACCCTTGCCAAATCAAAAAAAATCGCTTAGGATTGAGATATTATAATTTAGAAATTGATAATTATGGGAAAAACCTGCAAATTGTGCGGAAAAAAAACAACTCTTGTAAGAAAATACAATAAGCTGATGTCTCGTTACAATCCCAGCCCCAAAAAAATAAAGAGCCCCAATCTCCAGTGGTGCCGCTTGCCTTCAAATAAAAGAGTAAAGGCATGCGCAAAATGCATAAAAAGCTTGGCAAAAAAGACAAAGTGCGCAGTCGCGTAACGCAGCAAAGGCATATTGCGCCTATAATCGGGGTATAGGATAATAGTAGTCCGCTACCTTGGGGTGGTAGTAGCTCCGGTGCGACTCCGGATACCCCGAAAAAAAATAAACCTCCGAAATTTCTTTTTTTTATTTCGCAATATGTCCCAAGATTTATTAAGGCTGCAAGGATATATGCGTTAGGAAAATCAAAATTCTCTAATAATAAAACCGCGCCGTAATCGTGTTTTATTGAATTTCTCTTCCGCTTACCGCTAGGCAATCGATAATCATCATGTGCTTATTTTTTCTGACGATACTTCGGGAGCGAGGGCGATTTCAGCTTGGGCCAACAATCTGCGATAAACAAAAGCCCAAGCAATCATCGTTATAGGAATAGTAATAAATAAACCAAGCAATAGACATGTTGCCCCAAGCAGATTAATGCCAATAAGCATTAAGAAAAAAATAAACAAATTCCATTTGGCTCCTCTTGTAATTGCGGAACTTCTTTTGAGGGCTTCTATTGGACCGACTTTCTTGTCGACAATAAAATAATCAAAAAATGAAAATTGGATTCCCCAAATAATTCCTGGCACAATTAACCAAAGCGTTCCCACAAAGACAATCAATCCATAAAGAACTAAGCCGAGCAGATAGTTAAAAAACAGACGATAGTGGGAAAAAAGGTCTCTAAATCTAGCTTTTTCGTTGTCACAGAATCTTAGAGCGATTTTAATTAATCCTATCGAAATTATTGTAGTTAAAATAAAATCAGCAATATGAAGAATAATCCCCAAAAGAACATTTACTTCTAGCGCTATTTCCGCGATAGCATAAGGAACGCCATAGAGCAAGATTATAATTATCAAAAGGGGAATGAAAAAGCCGAGATTCTTTTTGACCATACCCCCATCCGAATCGCACCGCCTCAGCTTTAGAAAAATTCTTTGTTGTCATTTGAAGCTCTTTGTTTAAAGTATAGACATTCTCGCAGCAATCAATAATTACCGCTGCTTATGATTAGTGTATAAAAATTCAACAAATACGTCAATCAAACTGGATGACACGAAATCATATCCGCCACTTTTTAAATTTTTTAAAACGCTAAACCATTAATTTCTGAATATTTAATTTATTCATTACATTATTTTAGGCAAATAGATATTTTTTGATTTCAGAAAGGTATAATCGGGGTATGGGATAATAGTAGTCCGCACGTAAAAGAATCCGAATTAAATTTTCGCAAAAAGCACAATTCTTGAAATTGTGTTTTTTGTTGTTGTAAAAAAAGTAAATTTATATTAAAGATAAATATCCGCACATTGCAAAGGGGGTGAATATGCCAAGCATAAGAGAAGGGGCGCGAAGAATCGTTGGCACAAGACGGCTCTTTCCTTCCAAGGAAGAGCAGATTTGGTTGGTTTTGGCTGCGCGCAAAAAAGATACAAAAGAAGCCGAATTTGCGCGCAATAGACTCTGGGCGGGCTGTGAGCGCTTGCTCATCAAAGTGATCCGAAAAACAATTTCGGACCCCTGCGACCAGCAAGAAGCGCTTCATTGGGCATGGCTGGAGATTTTTCTTCCTGCGATTGGAAGATATAATCCAGAAGCAGGAATGACATTCTTCAACTATGTGGCCAATGGAGTTAGTCTCAAGCTCTACCGCTGGAAAGCCCAAAAATATCTCATAAAGATCCCCGAACATACGCTCTTAAAAGCCATGAGAGAAGGCGCCAAAGCGCCCCATCTTGAAGCAGCTCTTAAGGCTATGTTTGTTTCTTCCTCTGACAGCCCAACCTTCTCTCGCCAAGAGAGCGAAGATGAAGCTCCTGTCAAAGAAGCATCGTCAAGCGCTCCCCCATCGCAGACATCAAAGAAAGATCAAATACCGACAGAACAAGCGGCCCTGAGGGCTATCCTGACAGAAGTCATAAAAGAGGGATTGAAAACTTTGGAGCCAAGAGAGCGAGAGGTTGTAATGCTTCTCTTCGGTTTCAATAGAAACCAACTCTACGCCCAATGGCAGATAGCCAAACTGCTTGGCACCAGCCGCTCTACTGTGGGAAACATCCAAGCCAGAGCCCTTAAGAAACTCGGGCAATATATCTTGGAAAAATTTCCGCAGGCGCGGCTGCTGGAGATTTAGAGGCCATGATTGCCCATAAAGCGACTTGGCCTCTTTTCTTAAAAAACACTGGAGCGCTTGACACGCCTTTTATATCTGCTACCATTACAAAAACAGACAATAATGGTCTGGGTTTAATATGCATATATCCACTAAATCCCAATACGGCCTTCGCGCCCTGATCTGCCTTGCCAAATCAAAAAAAATTTCTTCTATAAAAGCAATTTCAAAAAAAGAAGATATTCCTTTCCACTATCTTGAAAAAATAATTTCTAAGCTGGAAAAAGAAAAAATCGTTAAGGCCAAGAAGGGCGTTAAGGGAGGATATTATCTGGCCCGATCCCCCGCCAGAATAAATTTAAAAGAAATCTTGGAAGTTCTTGGCGGGGAATTTGTTTCTATAAAATGCCTTGGAGAAAAAAAACAGAATTGCCCCAACAAAAAAAAGTGTCTGGCAAAAAATTTTTGGTTTACGCTTAAAAAATCAATAGACAAAACGCTCACCCAAATTAATCTTAAAGACTTAATTAAGCAACCATGAAGGCCTATTTTGACTATGCAGCCACCACTCCGATTGATCCAAGGGTTTTAAGGGCGATGACCCCTTTTTTAAAAAAGGAATTTGGCAATGCTTCCTCTATTCATCAGTTGGGCCAAAACGCAAGAATCGCCATAGATCAGGCAAGAGAAAAAATAGCTCAATTTTTAAATTGCCAGATACAAGAAATAATTTTTACCGGATCTGCAACCGAGGCGAACAATCTGGCTATTTTCGGGTCTACTAAAAGAATAATCAAAGACCAACCGATTAACCCTCATATAATTACAACAGAAATTGAGCATCATTCTGTTTTGCATCCAATAGAGAAACTAAGGACGGACGGAGTGAAAGCAACCTTTATTTCTCCCCAAAAAAACGGAATTGTTGATCCAAAAGATTTTAAAAAGGCGCTCACAAAAAACACGGTTTTGGTTTCTGTGATCTATGCCAATAACGAAATAGGCGCAATCCAGCCACTAAAAGAAATCGCAGGAATTATTAATGGCTTTAAGCAATCTCAAAAATCAAAATTCCCGGTTTTCCACACTGATGCCGTTCAGGCGATAAATTATCTTGATTGCGATGTCAAAAAACTGGGAGTTGATCTCTTAACTTTAAGCGGCCATAAGATATGCGGACCAAAGGGTATTGGCGCTCTTTTTGTAAAAAAGGACGCGCCGATTGAGGCGCTTATATTTGGAGGGGGGCATGAATTCGGATTAAGATCTGGCACCGAAAATGTCCCGGGCATTGTGGGATTGGGCGAGGCGATTGAGATGATAAAAGGACACAAAAAAGATTTAAACAAAATTATAGATTTTAGAGATAGGATTATTGAATCTCTTTTAAAGGTAAGGGGCGCAGAAATAAGCGGCGGCATTGAAAATCGGCTCCCAAACAATATAAACATCAGCTTTGCGGGAGTTGAGGGCGAAAGTCTTTTAATGGCTTTGGATCAGGAAGGAATCTTTGTTTCAACCGGATCTGCCTGCTCCTCCAAAGACCTGAAACCGTCTCATGTTTTGCAAGCGCTTGGTTTATCCCCAAACAGAGCTCACGGATCTTTAAGAATCACCCTTGGCAGATACACAACCAAAAAAGAAGTAGATTATTTGCTGAAAAAATTGCCCGTTATTGTAGAAAAAATAAGGGCTATTTCTCCTTTTAAAATTTAATATGAAAAAATCTAATTTTTATTCTAAAAAAGTTATGGAGAATTTCCGCAATCCAAAAAACTACGGGGAAATTAAGAATCCCGACGGGGTGGGAAAAGTGGGAAATATCTATTGCGGAGACGTAATGTGGCTTTATCTGAAAGTGGGTAAAAAACAAGGAGGGCAAGATTATATCAAAGACGCAAAATTTCAAACTTATGGATGTCTGGCGGCTGTCGCTTCAAGCAATGTTCTGGCGCAATCCATTAAAAACAAAACAATCGATCAGGCCCTTAAAACTGACCGGCAAAAAATAGTAAGAGAACTCGACGGCTTGCCTCCTTTAAAAATCCACTGCTCTGTTTTGGCGGCTGATGCCCTTTATGAAGCAATCTACGATTATCTTTTAAAAAATAAAAAGAAAATACCGGACAATCTTTTAAAAAAACATCTTGCAATTGAAAAAGAGAAAAAAGAAATTGAAAAAAGATATAAAGGGTGGACTGAAATGGAGAAAAAATCCCTAAAAAATGAAAAAAACAAATTTTAATAAGAAAATTTTGGTTGCCTTGTCGGGCGGAATAGACAGCGCCGTTGCGGCCGCTCTTTTAAAAAAGCAGAGTTTTAATGTAAGCGGAGCGTTTATGATATTTCAGGGATCAAAAAATAAAAATATCAATAAATGCTGTTTTCCCGAAGCCCAAATGAGGGCGCGCCAAGTCGCAAAAATAATAAATATTCCCTTTTATGTTTTTGATTTGAGAAAAGATTTTAAAAAAGAGGTTATAAATCATTTTTTGAAAGAAATAAAATCAGGCTTTACGCCAAATCCCTGCGTTGTCTGCAACAAAAAAATCAAATTCGGTTTGCTTTTAAAAAAAGCTCTGATGTGCGGAGCAGATTATTTGGCAACAGGGCACTATGCAAAAATAATTCAAAATTCAAAAATCAAAAATCAAAATGATGCCAAAAAAATTCCCTTAGAATTAAGCGAGAACAATGATCCAAGCAGCAAGGTTTTTAAATTGCTGAAAGGAAAAGATAAATATAAGGATCAAAGTTATTTTCTTTGGCAGTTAGGCCAACAACAATTAAGCCGGACAATTTTTCCTCTGGCCCAATACACAAAAAAAACGGTGAAAAAAATGGCAAAAGATTTTAATCTCCCCGTTCTTGAAATTCCGGAATCGCAGGAGATATGTTTTATAGAAAGCGGGCTTGAAGCGTTTTTGGGAGAAAATATCAAAAAAAACTGGGGGGATATTTTGGATGAAAAAAACAATCTTTTGGGAAAGCATCCGGGAATTTATTTTTTTACGATCGGACAGAGAAAAAACATTGTCCCCTGCCTTGAAAATAAATGGAAATCAAAGGGACCATATTTTGTTTTTAAAAAAGATGCAAAAAATAATATTTTATTCGTTACTAAAAACAAAAAAAAATTATATAAAAAAGAATTAATCGCCAAAAATATCAATTGGGTTTCTAACAAACCCACAAAACTTCCCTTAAGAATATCGGCAAAAATAAGATATAATCAGCCCGCCTCAAAAGCGATTATTAAAAGAACATCAGAAAAAGACGCCTGTAAAATAATTTTTGAATCTTTTCAGCGGGCGATCACCCCCGGCCAATCAATCGTTTTCTACCAAAATGACGAAGTTTTGGGAGGGGGAATCATTAATTAAATAATATCGAATATGGATGTCTTATTTTTAATTATTCTTGCGACGCTCTTTATCAGTCTTTTTTCCTTTATCGGAGCTTTCGCTTTATTTTTGAAAGAAAAACTTTTAAACAAAATTCTCTTGCCCCTAGTCTCCTTTTCAGCCGGCGCGCTGATGGGCGGCGCATTCTTTCACCTTCTTCCCGAATCCTTACAGGAAACGGATAATATCCTTAAAATATTTCTGTTTGTTGTTCTGGGCTTCCTTTTGTTTTTTATTCTGGAAAATTATATCAAATGGCACCACCATCATTCTCTCTCCCATCCGGGCATCAAACCCTTTTCTTATCTTATTCTGATTTCCGACGGCATTCATAATTTTATAGACGGACTGATCATCGCCGCGTCGTTTCTGACTTCTTTTTCAACGGGAATCGCCTCAAGCGCGGCAATCGCAATGCACGAAATACCTCAGGAAATCGGAGATTTCAGCGTTCTTGTCTACGGAGGGTTTAAAAAGAAAGAAGCCCTTATCTTGAATTTTCTTTTGGCAATTCCCGCCATAGGGGGCGGATTGGTCGGTTTTTTTCTCCATAAACTGATCGGAGACAACATCATTTTCCTTTTGGCTCTTGCGGCCGGATCTTTTATTTACATTTCCGCCTCCGATCTGATTCCCGAAATAAGGCACAACGACCAAAAAAAGCAGCCGCTTGGAAACATTATTTTCTTTTTAGTCGGATTGGGTTTAATGCTGATGCTATGAATTTAGAATATATAATCTGCCATTATGGAGAACTGGCGCTAAAGGGCCGCAACCGCATTTTTTTTGAAAAAAAATTAAAGGAGAACATAGAAAAATCTCTTCTCTTAAAAAGTTATCGTTGGGTTAGAATTTTTCCCGGAAGAATCGTTGTAAAAACAGAAAAGCTGAATCAGGATAAAAAAGATTTTTTAAGGGGTATTTTGGAAAAAATACCCGGAATCAGCTATTTTTCTTTTGCCTGCAAAACAAAACCGGAAATGGAGGAAATAAAAAAAACGGCCCTTGAATTAGTCAAATCTGGGAAGGGAAAAACTTTTAGGATAGAGACCAGGCGCTCTGATAAAAAATTCGCTTTTGGTTCCCAAAAAACAAACGAGATTGTGGGCGAATATGTTTTAAAAAACCAAAGCAAAAAAGTTAAATTAGAAAATCCCTGTGTCGCCTGTTTTATAGAAATACTTTCAAACAGCGCTTTCCTTTATTTAGAAAAGCACAAGGGCGAAGGCGGAATGCCAAGCGATACAAGCGCCAGAGTTTTATCGCTTTTATCGGGCGGCATTGATTCGCCTGTCGCAAGTTATTTTTTAATAAGACGGGGCGCGAAATCAGTTTTTGTCCATTTTCACGCCTATCCGTTCACAGACAAGCAATCGCTTGAAAAAGTGAAAAAAATTGTTGAAAAATTGTCTTTGTTTCAGCTTGAATCAAAAATTTATTTTGTCCCTTTTTCAAAAATACAAAAAGAAATACTTTTAAAATGCCCTGAAAGATTAAGAATTATTCTATACAGAAGGGCAATGCTTAAAATTTCTGAAATAATCGCCAAAAAAGAAAACGTTCTTGCTTTGGTAACGGGAGATTCCTTAAGTCAGGTAGCCTCACAGACTCTTGAAAATATAAGGACAATTGACGAGGCAGCCAAATTGCCGGTTTTCAGGCCTCTTATTGGAATGGACAAAAACGAGATTATAAACACGGCAAAAAAAATAGAAACTTATGAAATTTCCATTGCCCCTCATCAGGACTGCTGCAGCCGCTTTATGCCAAAAAAACCCGAAACAAAATCGGATCTAAATGAAACAAAGCTTGCAGAAAAAAAACTAAATCTAAAAAAATTAATCAGCGAAGCAATCAAAGAAGCGGAGATTG